>JAGREJ010000058.1:9722-15673 GCA_020446595.1 Novosphingobium sp.
GACTCGCCGTCTGGCGTCGTCCCGCGAAGCGAGAATGTGTCGGTGCCGTTGAAATTGGGGTTGGGTTGGTAGACGTAGACCCCTTCATCGACAGTGATGAGCGTTCCGTTCTGGGGCAGTACGGGAATGGTGAAAGTGATCGGGTCATTATTGGCATCGACAATGGTGGAAACGACGTTCTGTAAGGTATCCTCCTCCAGCGCGATTTCCTGCGGCGAGACGCCGGTTGGCGGTTCCGGAATGGGGACAGGCCTGACAGTGACGACGTAGGACCGGACGTCGCTTCCGCCCTTGTTGTCGTTGACCTCTATCGAGAACGTATCGACCCCGACGAACTCCAGGCTGGGCGTATAGACGAACATTCCGCCCGGATCGACGGACAGCGTCCCGTTGCCTGGGCTCGTTTCGGTCGCGAAGGTGAGTGTGTCGCCATCCACGTCGGTTGCCTGCCCATCCAGATCTTCGGACAGCGATTGCCCCTGAAAGATGGCCTTCGTCGACACGAAGATCTCGAACCGTGGCGCATCGTTTACCGCTACAACGGTGATGGCGACGGCCTGGGTCACCGTCTGGCCCTTGGTATCGGTAACAGTGACGGTGAGATTGTCCGAGCCGTTGAAATTTTCGGTGGGCGAATAGGTGACGACATTGCCCGATACGTTGGCCGAACCATTCGTGGGAGCTGTGGTCACGGCGTAGGTCAGCTCATCCTTGTCGGTGGCGTTGACGGTGATCTGGGCCGACGTGTCCTCGTTGGTCGAGACAGACTGGCTGGCGCTGTCGACGGTCGGTGGCTTGTTGCCCCCGCCGGACGTGGCCCAGATAACGACGCCCGTGATCACCACGGCCCCGGTGACGAGGAGCGTCGTGAGGTTCCAGCCGCCGCCTTCTTCGCCTTCCTGCGCGAAGCCGAAGCTGTCTGTCCGCTCTGCCTCGACGATCAGCAGGCTGGCCGAGGCCGCCGCTTCTGCCAGAAGTCCATCGAGCGAATAGCCTGCCGCCATTGCATTTTCGGGCAGAGCGGGTCGTTCTTCTTCTTCGGCAGGGGCTTCGGCCTCTATTTCCTCGTCGACTTCTTCCGGCGCTGGCTGCTTGTCGTCATGTTGCGGGGAATTGGCGCGTTCACTGTTCTTATGAACAACTTCGTCAATTTTAGATTCATCATCCATATCCGGCTTATTGTTCTTATGTCCCCGCATAATATCCCCCTTTTTTCGAAAACAAAAAAATAGACTGTTTTCCGGAAAATATAAATATATCGCCTTCTGGCGAATCAATGTTGCATGGGAAATTTTATAGACTCAAAAGTCAAGCACATGATGCCGGGTACGGACGCGATACGGCCTGAAACGACTCATTGAATCGTCCCATTTTCATAAATGCAGGTAATGGGTTCGAATTACGACGATTTCACGACTAGGGCCGAGTGCTGTATCCCCACAGGCCCTATTCGCTGAAATCGACGACGATCTCGCCCGAAATATCCTCCAGCGCGGCGCGCACCGTGTCGATGGACACCGCATCAGGGACCATCACCTCGGCGCGGGCGCGGAACACAGTGGTGCCGGTCCAGGCTTCCTGCTCGGTTTCGGATTCGAACAGGTCGATACTCACGCCAAGGCCTGCCAGCGCGGTCGAGACTTCGCGCACGATGCCGGGCCGATCCGCGCCGACCAGTTCGAAGGCGAGTGTGCGACCTTCCGACGCCTTCTCGTCCGCGGCGGTCTCTATGCTGATATGGAAGCCCTCGGCATCCATGCGCTTTGCCGCCTGCTTGAGTTCGGCGAGGCCACCGGCAGGCAGTTCCACCAGAACCGAGCCGACATAAGTACCGCCCAGACGCGCGAAATGGCTTTCGAGCCAGTTGCCCTGAGCCTCGACAATGGCGTCGGCGAGCGTCTGGGTCAGTCCGGGTCGGTCAACGCCCACCGCCATCACAATTACGCGCATGTTCGCTCTCCCTGTCGTGCCCCAGCCTAGGCGTTCGATGCCCGTCTGGCCATGCGCACCCTAGTCCTTGCCTATAACTTCGCGTCCCATCCGTTCGATGAAGGCAAGCGCGTCGTCGAGCTGAACACCGCCGCGCTGCAAGTCGAACGGCGCAGTGGCGAGCAGCCGTGTGATCCCCAGCTCTTTGGCACGTGCACGGCTGGCCGCGTCGCTGATCAGGCCAGCCTGCACGGTGATCTCGAAAGGGAGGTGCGTGCGCTCTGCTTGGCTGCGGTGTTCCTGGATCGTGGCTATGCGCGGAGCGATGGCATCGAGGCTGTCGCCCCCGATCTCGATCCAGCCGTCCGCCAGTTCACCGGTGCGCCGCAAGGCCGCTTTCGAAGCGCCGCCCAACTCGATCGGTATCGCGCGCGCGCCGCCTATTTTCTGGATCGGCTTGGGCTCGAAATTGACCGGGGCGAAATCGTAGAACTCTCCGTGATGTTCGATTTCCTCGTCGGCCCACAGCCTTCGCAGGAGCGGAATGATCTCATCCGTCATTTTCCCGCGCTTCGTGAAGTCGAGCCCCACGGCGTCGAATTCGGTCCTGAGCCAGCCGACGCCCGCGCCCAGTGTCACGCGGCCGCCCGATACCCTGTCGAGCGTGACGAGCTGGCGCGCGGTCATGATCGGATGGCGCAAGGGCAGAATGAAGACGTTGGTCGCCAGCCTTATGGTGCTGGTGGCCCCTGCAATTGCACCCAGCATGACCCACGGATCGTAGAGCGGCGTCTTCGACGGGGTGATCGGCAGACCGCTGTCGGAATAGGGATAATCCGGCGGCATCTCGACCGGATAGACGAGGTGTTCGGGCAGCCAGACCGACTCGAATCCTGCAGCCTCGGCGGCCTGAGCTACCTCGAAATAGTGGCGCGGGCTGAGCCCGACGAGCGTATAGCCGTACTTCATTTCCCTGTCGCTCTCCCTGTGGCGGTGGTCATCGGTATGTGACCTAGGCGTTCGATGCCCGTCTGGCCATCCGCATCCGGTCGCGCGAGGCGAGAGAGGGCCGTTTGCGCAGCCACAGGATCGACCAGTCGCCGCGCACCTCGCGCGCCGCAAGCCGGAAACCGGCGCGTCGGCAGGCAAGGCGAACTTCGGGTTCCTGACGCGTCAGCAGGCCCGCGAGCAGGAGGTTGCCACCGGGCACGAGCGCGCGCCCGAATGTGGGTGCAAGCGCCACCAGTGGCCCGGCGAGGATATTGGCGATGACGAGATCGTAAGGCCCGCGCGCCGCGATCAGCGGATGGGCCATGCCGTCGGCCACGGTGACGGTGAGCTCGCCGCCGCGTGCGCCCACAGGCACATGGTTCAGGGCGGCGTTTTCCATCGTCACATGGGCGCTTTGCGGGTCGATGTCCGACGCGGTGACAATCGCGCGCGGCCACAGCGCCAGCGCCGCGAAGGCGAGAATACCGGTGCCGGTGCCGACATCGGCGCAATTGCGCACCGACGTTCCGAGCCGCTTCATCCGTTCGAGCATGGCGAGGCAACCGGCAGTCGTCTCGTGATGCCCGGTGCCGAAGGCTTGTCCCGCCGGAACGACGAAGTTGACCGTGCCGGGAGCCTTGTTTTCGGGGTAGTCGGGGGTGTGCACGAAGAAACGGCCTGCCCGGATCGGCTCCAGCCCTTTCTGGCTTTCGGCGACCCAGTCGATGTCCGGGAGTTGCTCGACCTTGACATCGGCCACGGCCAGATCGCCGAACAGGCGCGTGATGGCGGCCTTCTCGTCGCGGGTCGGCTTGCGCTCGAGCCATGCCTCAAGCACCCATTCCTCCGGTCGGTCGGGCGCGATCTCGCGTCCGGCGATGGCGATAGACTCGTCCCAGGTGATCGCGTCCTCATGGGAAAGCAGCGCGGCCTCTACGGCCTTGCGCGGGGCGCGAACCGAAATTTTCCAGCTCATTTCGCGTTTTCCTCGGCAAGCCGCTCGTCGAGCCGCGCTCCAACACTCTTGGCGTATTCGCCGCAGCTCATGCCGCCTGCCAGCGATCCCGATATCAGTCGATCACGCATCATGCTGGCTGAGGGGTGTGGAGAAAGCAGAATATCGCAGTCGAGCGCAGCAACCCTGGCGATGCTCCGGCGAAAGGCAGCCACATATTCCGGGTGATCGGAAAACCTGTAGGTACCGCTGCTGACCGGGGTGAGGCTGTCGGCATAGACGATTGTGCGGCAATTGCCCGCTTCGCACGATTGCCACTGCCAGCTCGATGCACCCGAGGTATGGCCCGGCGTCGGCACCATCGTCAGCCGCAGGTCGCCAAGCGTCACAGGCGTGCCAGCATCGATCGCTTCCACCGATGCCACCGGACGCATCGCCGGATGACTGGCACGCTGCGGATCGTCGGCTGCGACATTGCCGTTGCGCATCGCCGCTGCGACGACGGCGTTGCCAAGCAGCCTTGCTCCGGTGAAATCAAGGACATGGGCCGCGCCGCCGACGTGGTCGTGGTGTTCGTGGCTGACGAGCAGCACGCGAATGTCCTTCGGATCGAAGCCGGCCTTGCCGACATTCGCGAGAACCGCGTCCGAACCCTTTTCGGTCCCGGTGTCGATGAGGATGTGCCCTTCGTCGCCTGTGACGAGCAGGGCGGTGATGCCACATGTGCCGACATACCACGTATTGCCGTGAATCTTGTAAGGCGGGCCGGGTTTGTCCCATTCGTCCCAGTCCTTGCAGGACGAGGCCCATTGTTCTCCAGTCTGAACCGCAGGCCCGGCACTTTCTGCCAGGGAAGCACTGCAGGCGGGAAGCGTGAGGGCGGTCGCAAGCATTGCGACCAGTAATTTTGGGCGAACTGACATGGCCGCTTGATAGGCGCGTCGCGAACTTTAGCCAATGCGGGCCGCCCGCACGGCTTGCACGCTCCGGCGATTTGGCTAAGGGAAGGGCCAACCGCAAACAGGGAACCTCGCGCACATGGCCACCGCCAGTAACCGCCCGCTATCGCCGCATTTGCAAATCTGGAAATGGGGACCGGCGATGGCCATCTCCATCCTGCATCGCGCCACCGGAACGGTGAACGCGACCGCCGGTCTGGGCGTCCTGCTGTGGTGGCTCGGCGCGCTGGTGAGCGGGCCGGAGGCCTATGCCACTTTCACCGGTCATGCGACGAGCTGGTATGGCATGATCGTGCTGTTCGGGATTACCGCCTGCGTGTTCATCCACGCGGCATCGGGCGTCCGCCATTTCGTGCTCGACATCGGCGCGGGCTTCGAGCTTGACGCCAACAAGCTGTGGTCGCTGCTCAGCCCACTGATCGGTATCGTCCTTGCCGTGGCCTTCTGGGCCGCGCTGCTGCTGCGCTGAGGAGAATCTGACCATGGGTAACGGAACCTCCATCGGCCGCGTGCGCGGACTCGGCTCGGCAAAGTCGGGCACGCACCACTGGCTGCACCAACGCTGGACGGCGATCGGCAACCTCGTCGCGATCGTCTACCTTGCGGTCTCGCTGCTGCTGCTGCCCGATCTGGGGCACGCGACCGTTTCCGAGTGGATCGCAAGACCGATTCCAGCCGTTGCCGTTGCCCTGCTTATCGTCAGCACCTTCTGGCATGCGCGGCTGGGCCTGCAGGTCTTCATCGAGGACTATGTACATGGCGCCAATCGTCTCGCCGCGATGATCGCGCTCAACCTTGTGACTTTCGCCGGGGCCGCGTTCGGCCTGCTGTGCGTCGTTCGCCTCGCGCTGGGAGGCGCATGAAATGGCCGATCTTTCGAGCTACACCATCGTCGATCACATCTACGACACGGTCGTTGTCGGTGCGGGCGGATCGGGCCTGCGCGCCACCATGGGCAGCGCCGAGGCGGGGCTGAAGACGGCCTGCATCACCAAGGTTTTCCCCACCCGCAGCCACACTGTCGCGGCGCAGGGCGGGATCGCGGCCAGCCTGAAGAACAATTCGCCCGACCACTGGACCTGGCACATGTACGATACCGTCAAGGGGTCGGACTGGCT
>JAGREJ010000058.1:15834-17241 GCA_020446595.1 Novosphingobium sp.
CCGCCGGTGCAGCGCACCTGCGCGGCGGCGGACCGCACCGGTCACGCCATGCTCCACGCGCTCTACCAGCAGAGCCTGAAATACGCGGCGGACTTCTTCATCGAATATTTCGCCATCGACCTCATCATGAAGGACGGCAAATGCGTCGGCGTGATCGCGCTGTGCATGGACGATGGCACAATTCACCGCTTTCGCTCCAAGGCGGTCGTGCTGGCGACGGGCGGATATGGCCGCTGCTACTACACCGCGACCTCGGCTCACACTTGCACCGGTGACGGCGGCGGCATGGTGCTGCGCGCGGGTCTGCCCTTGCAGGACATGGAATTCGTCCAATTCCACCCCACCGGCATTTACGGCGCGGGCGTACTGATTACCGAGGGCGCGCGCGGCGAGGGCGGCTATCTCACCAACAGTGAGGGCGAGCGCTTCATGGAACGCTATGCCCCTTCGGCCAAGGACCTCGCCAGCCGCGATGTCGTCTCGCGTTCGATGGCGCTGGAAATGCGCGAAGGGCGCGGTGTCGGCCCGAACAAGGACTACATCTACCTGCACCTCGACCATATCGATCCCAAGGTGCTGGCCGAACGCCTGCCGGGCATTACCGAAAGCGGCAAGATTTTCGCGGGGGTCGATCTCACCCGCCAGCCGCTGCCGGTCTGCCCGACGGTGCATTACAACATGGGCGGCATCCCGACGAACTATCACGGCGAAGTCATGACCATCGGTGCCGACGGCGATCCCGAAACGGTTGTGCCTGGCCTGTTCGCGGTGGGCGAGGCGGCCTGCGTTTCGGTCCACGGCGCGAACCGCCTCGGCTCCAACTCGCTGATCGACCTTGTCGTGTTTGGACGCGCGACCGGTCATCGCCTGAAAGAGACAATCGACCCGGCCGCCGCGCAGGAGGAATTGCCCGCTGACAGCGCCGACTTCGCGCTCGGGCGGCTTGATCACTTCCGCCATGCCGATGGCGGTTCGCCGACCGCCGAGGTGCGCCTTGAAATGCAGCGCACCATGACCAAGGGCTGCGCCGTGTTCCGCGACGAGGCGCTGATGGCGGAGGGCAAGGCCAATCTCGCCAAGACCTACGAGCGGATGCAGGACATCAAGGTTACGGACCGCGGCCTGATCTGGAACTCGGACCTCGTCGAGACGATGGAACTCGACAACCTGATCTCGCAGGCGAGCGTCACCATGCACGGCGCGCACAACCGCAAGGAAAGCCGCGGCGCCCATGCGCACGAGGACTATCCCGACCGGAACGACGCCGAATGGATGAAGCACACCGTCGCCTGGTTCGATGGCTGGGGCGGCAAGGGCGGCACGGTGAAAATCGATTACCGCCCGGTGCACGAATTCACGCTCACCGACGATGTCGATTACATCAAGCCAAAGGCGCGGGTGTATTGA
>JAGREJ010000059.1 GCA_020446595.1 Novosphingobium sp.
CTCGGTCCGCCAGGTCACGTCGGAATGCCACACGTCCGTGCCGCGGTTGCGATTGCCGGGCTCGCTCTTGATGACGATGATATAGGGATCGTCGTCGGTCGTGTTGAACGCGCCGAGGAACTTGGCGAAGGGATGGACTTCAAGCTCGCCGAAGCGCGCGCCGAAAGCGACCTGCTCTTCGCGGTTGCAGGTCTGGTCGCGGAAGAACAGCACCTTGTTCTCGACAAGCGCGTCGCTGATCCAGTCGATGGTCTCCTGCGGCAGGTCGCCCGAAAGCTGAATGCCTTCGACTTCGGCGCCGATATTGCCGGTCACCTTGGTAAGCGTGGGTCGTGTAATCGCCAGAGTTGCCATCGCCGTGTCCTCTCACATGTTTAATGCAACTGCCTTAAACCGATTCGTGTCCATGCGCAAGCGCAAAAAGCGAGGCCGCGCGGGGCCGATTGCGAGTGCTGTCCAAATTGGCTAGGGGCTGGCGCTTCCAACCCCAAACCGGCGAAGCGAACCCCAAAGGCACCAAGATGGCAGGCCATTCCAAGTTCAAGAACATCATGCACCGCAAGGGCGCTCAGGACAAAAAGCGCTCCAACCTGTTTTCCAAGCTCAGCCGCGAGATTACCGTGGCGGCGAAAATGGGCATGCCCGACCCGGACATGAACCCGCGCCTGCGGCTCGCGGTCAACGCCGCCAAGGCGCAGTCGATGCCCAAGGACAACATCCAGCGTGCCATCGACAAGGCAAGCGCGGCGGGCGGCGAGGATTATGAGGAAGTACGCTACGAGGGCTATGGCCCCGGCGGCGTCGCGCTGATCGTCGAAGCCTTGACCGACAACCGCAACCGTACCGCCACCAATGTGCGCACCGCGTTCAGCAAGAACGGCGGCAATCTCGGCGCATCGGGCGCGGTGAGCCACGGGTTCGAGCGGCTCGGCCTGATCGAATATCCCGGCACCGCGGGTGACGAGGAGAAGGTGCTTGAAGCCGCGATCGAGGCGGGCGCGGACGATGTCGAGAGCAGCGACGACGGCCATGCGATCTGGACGCAATCGGAATCGCTGCACGAAGTCGCGGGCGCGCTGGAAGCGGCGCTGGGCGAGGCGGAGAGCGTCAAGCTCGCCTGGAAGCCGAACCTTACCGTCGATGTCGGCGAGGGCGATGCCTCGACGCTGTTCAAGCTGATCGATGCGCTCGACGACGATGACGACGTGCAGACCGTCTGGGGCAATTACGAAGTCGCCGACGAGATCATGGAGAAACTGGGCTGAATTCGGCCCGATCCGGGCTGCGAATGGCCGCACCCTGCGCTTCCGGTGCTCACGTACCGAAAGCACGCCGCGCGCCGGTTCTCGTGTGCGACCATTCTCGCTCCGTCCGGATCCAAATTCAGGTCCAGTCTTTCGGATCGCAGGCGCGATGATAATCATCGGCCTCGATCCTGGCTTGGGCACGACCGGTTGGGGGGTGATCGCGAAATCGGGCAACCGCCTCTCGCACATTGCCAACGGGCAGGTGAAAACAGATCCGAAGGCAGCTCTCGCCGAGCGGCTGGTGACGCTCGATGCCGAACTGACCGATGTGATCCTTGCTCACCGGCCCGATGCGGGCGCGGTCGAGGAAGTGTTCGTCAACACCAACGCGCAGTCGACGCTCAAGCTGGGTCAGGCGCGGGGGGTGTGCCTGCTGGCGCTGGCGAGGGCGGGCTTGCCCGTGAGCGAATATGCGACGCGCGCGGTCAAAAAGGCGCTGGTCGGCACCGGCGGGGCCGAGAAGGCGCAGATACAGGCGATGCTCAAGGTGCTGCTGCCCGGTGCGAAACTGGCGGGAGCGGACGCCGCCGATGCCTTGGCGGTGGCGATCTGCCACGCGCATTCCAGGGCGGAACCTGGAAGATTGCTCGCAGGCGGGTTGGGTTGACGCGAGATTCACGACCTATACAGTGGTTTGATTGCGCGACTGCCGCTCGCGCCAGCAGTCTTAAAGTATCGGGAAATCCATGGCCATCGCGTTAAAGGCACTTGGGCTCGGTCGGAAGCGTCCGAAGACTTTCTGTATTGGCTTCAACAAAACGGGAACGTCGTCTCTGCATGAGGTGTTCATTGCTGCGGGGATGACAAGTTTTCACAGCGACAAATGGCCTTATGCAAGTTATATCGACCTAGGGCGACCGTTCTTCGACAGGGCCGAGTGCTATTGCGACGGAGAGAAGAGCGACTTCGTACGCCTTCAGAGGTGGTTTCCCGACGCCCTGTTCGTCCTGAACACTCGTGATGAGCGAAAATGGCTCGTTTCCCGTATAAAACACGTCATGCGTTACAATGAAATTCCATCGAAATCAGAGATAATGAGGCGCAACGATTATGGCATGATGGCGAAGGAATTCTACTTCAATCCGGATAGTGCTATAGCGAAATGGATCATCGAGCGACGGATTTACGAAGATCAGGCACGAACGTTTTTTGCTGATCAGCCAGGCTTTATTGAACTGGATGTCACCGCCGAAAAAAAATGGGTGGAGAGGCTGAACGAGCATCTTGCATCGGCCGGGTTGCCGACAGCTCCCGCCGATCGCAGTTATCATGCAAACAAGCGCGACCACAGCGAACTGGCTGACCAGGCGGCGCTGGACGAATACGTCGCGATGATGGATCGGCAACTGGAACGGTTTTCACAGCAGCAAGTCTAATCGGAATTATTGCTTATTTGCGAACAGGCCGGACGCGAGACTGGCGCAGTGACCTGTTCCATGGCAAGAACAAAGCATGATCGCAAAGCTGACCGGCACGCTCGACGATTTCGGACCCGACTGGGCCGTGATCGACGTGGCGGGCGTCGGCTATCTGGTCCATTGCTCGGCGCGCACACTGGACGCGCTGGGTGTGCGGGGCGACACGGTGACGGTCCACACCGACCTGCAGGTTTCTGAAAACGATATGCGGCTGCTGGGTTTTGCCGATGCGGCAGAGCGCGAATGGTTCCGCCTGCTGACCGGCATTCAGGGCGTGGGCAGTAAAATGGCGCTGGCAGTGCTCTCGGCGCTGACCGTGAGCGACCTTCGCGATGCCTGTGCCAGGGGCGACGCGGCCATGGTGGCGCGGGCGCAGGGCGTCGGGCCGAAGCTCGCGGGACGGATCGTCAACGAACTGAAGGACAAAGCCGGCGCGATGCCGGGCGGGTCCGGCGCGGACGGCGCTGCGGCAGTGCCCTTGCCCGGTGGATCGGCCAGCGCCGATGCAGTGTCCGCGCTCCAGAACCTTGGCTTCAAACCCGCCGTGGCGGCGAGCGCGGTTGCTCTGGCCGTGGGCGAACTGGGCGAAGGCGCGGGTGAGGCAGACCTGATCCGTGTGGCGCTGAAAAAGGCGGCGGGCTAGCCTCGGCCGTCAGGGCTGAATGTCGATTGGCCCTTGCGCCCTACCAGTCCCGGTCCAGGTAATACTGCTGGTAGGTGTACGCCTTGCCCTTGGTGCTTATCGTGCAAGGCGCTTTGCGGACGTAAAGACACACTTGTTTGGTCTGGCCGGTATCGACCTCGAAACTGGGCACGCATCTCTTGCGTGTAAAAGGCGCGGGCGCGGTGACATCGCCGGTGAGAATCAGGGCATTGAACGCGGCAAGAGCCTCGGGATCGAAGGGCTTCTTGCCCTCGTTCATCGGATTGGTGACGAGGAAAAGCGGCATGGGCCTTGGCATATAAACGGTGGCAATATCCTTGCGTTCGTTCTCCGGTACGGCGATCCCGCAAATCTTCGGGTCCTCGGCGGCGGCAATCGCCGCGCGCGCTGTCTCCCCGCCATCGCGGATGGCGTTTGGCCCGCCGATCTTGTGCAGCGCAAAGGCTGACAGCGCGAGCCACGCTGCGCACAGCAGCGCCACCGCCAAAATCCGCGCCCGCTCCGACGCCAGCCTCTTGAGCACAATATCGGTCCAGCCGATCGCGGAGAGTATGGTCAGCGCCATCACTGCCAGGTGGATGAAGCGGTATTCCTTGTGATCGATGACACTGTGCGCCAGCACGAGAAACAGCGCGGACCAGAGCACCGGGCGGAAGGCCTTGCCGGAAAGAAATGCGCCGACAAGCAACAGCGGTCCGACGGGGAAGGCGCGGAACAGGAAGAAGAACGCATAGTCCAGCGGACCGTTGGTGCCGTAAGACGATGCGCGTCCCTCGCCGATGTTCATCGATACGTTGCGCACGATCCAGGCGTAGGGGACGGTGCCAGCGGCCACGTCGCTGATCGCGCCGATGAGCAGCGCCGGTACCGCGCCAAGGATCAGCCTGCGCCACAGGTTCCAGTCCGTGCGGGTGACAAGCAGCATCAGCATTGCGCCATAGGCGGCATATTGCAGCCGCAGGAGAGCCGATAAGGCTAGCAGGAAGCCGGCGAACAAGGCGGCTTTCGCACTGTCCTTCGCGCGCAGGATGGCGGCGGTTCCAGCAAGGGCGAAAGTCGCCGCGATTGTCTCGGAAAGCACCGAGACGCCGAAAATCACCGCTTCGAACCAGACGGCCACAGAGAACATCGCCACCACGCCATGCAGGCGCGAGGCAAGGCTGCCGATCCAGTATGCGGCGGGGACAATGCCGAGGCAGAGCCCGGCGAAAACGATGCGCGCCGTCACAAGCGGCACGTATGGGGCGCTCGTAAATTGCGCGGCCAGCCACATCGGCCCTGCCAGCAAGTGCGGGATCAAGGCATTGCGAATGCCGTAGCGCTGCTCCCAAGGGATAATTCCCTGGCCGAAAACCATGCGGAAGGCGCGTTCCTGGTATTGCAGCACTTCGTCGTGGTGAATCGTGTCGAACAGCGAAAAGGCGTAAAATCGCAGCACCACGGCGACGAGCAGGATCGCGGCGAAAAGCAGCGCGAAATTGCGGTTCTGCGTCATGCCAGTCAAAGTGCCCCAAAAGTCCGGTCGCTCGTGACTACTGGGGATTCATGGTTTATTTCGGGTTAACGCGGTTCGGGGCGGAGCAAAACCGGGGGCGCGTGCAACATGTCCCTTGTTTGGCGCGATCCGCGCGCGCTATTGCCGAGACGGTGAACGAGAAGCGCCTCTTCGACCCGGGCGGGCAGCCCGTAGAGCTAGTTGCGGACCTGATCCGCGTGGCGCTGAAAAGGACGGCGGGGTGAAACCTTCAAGCAGATTTGGGGCATCGTGATGTGGGTGACATACGTATTCTGCTATTTTTTGTCGGTTCTGGGCACACATGTGCTGCTCGGCCCTCTGCTCAAATTGATGCAAACGACCTCAGGCTCAAATGTAACTCACCCTGCTGACATTCGCTCGCCGCGCAATCGTTGGTGGCAGAATCTTTGGGTCGGCGGGACCGAGCGTGCGATTGTCACGACTTTGGTAATCTACTCGCCCAAAACCATACCAATTTTTATTGGTGGTTGGGTGGCCGCGAAACTTGCAGCTGGTTGGACCCGCTTTAGTGGCGTTGAATACGCCTCCGGAAATGTCATTGGATTGGTTGGAAACGCATTTTCATTTGCTGCGGCTATCGCAGCTGGAATGCTTATTGCTCCTGATTTTCTAGGTAATTTTAACGCTGAAGAGCAAGCAATTTGCACTGAGAAATGACCACTTCCCCACTTCTCACCCCTCGGACGGTCCAGAGAGGCCGCGGTGACTAACCCCCGCACCGCATCCTGTCAGTGCGGCCAGCTTGTCGTCACCTGCCGCGGCGAACCGGTGCGTATTTCGGTCTGCCATTGCCTTGCTTGCCAGAAGCGCAGCGGCGCGCCGTTCGCGGCTCAGGTCCGCTATCCCGAGGATCAGGTGAAAATTACCGGCGAATCCCGCGAATGGGTGCGCACCGCCGACAGCGGCAAAAGGGTCGAGCACCATTTCTGCCCGCAATGCGGCTCGACGGTGTGGTATCGCTCGCGCCCGCACGCAGACGCCATTGCCGTGTCCATCGGGGCCTTCGCCGATCCCGCATTTCCCGCTCCGTGGTTTTCGGTCTACGAGCAGCGCAGGCACCCATGGGTCGAGATTGTCGGGGAGGGCATCGAGCACAGTGACTGACAACGCGCTCCTCACCCCTGACCGCCAGCCGGAAGACCCGGATGCGGCGCTGCGGCCCAAGACGCTCGCCGAATTCATCGGGCAGGAGGCCGCCAAGGACAACCTGCGGGTCTTTATCGAGTCCGCGAAATCGCGTTCCGAAGCCATGGACCATGTGCTGTTCCACGGCCCGCCCGGTCTCGGCAAGACGACGCTCGCCCAGATCGTCGCGCGCGAACTCGGCGTCGGATTTCGCGCCACCAGCGGCCCGGTCATCGCCAAGTCAGGCGATCTCGCCGCCTTGCTCACCAATCTCGAAGAAGGCGACGTCCTGTTCATCGACNNCGACGAGATCCACCGCCTCAATCCCGCGGTCGAGGAAGTGCTCTACCCGGCGATGGAGGACCGCGCGCTCGATCTCATCATTGGCGAGGGGCCGTCGGCGCGCTCGGTGCGGATCGACCTGCCTGCTTTCACCCTGGTGGGGGCGACCACGCGCCAGGGCCTGCTGACCACGCCGCTGCGCGATCGTTTCGGCATTCCGGTTCGCCTCAACTTCTACACCCATGGCGAACTGGAGCTCGTCGTCACGCGCGGGGCAAAGTTGCTCGGCATCGGCATCGAGGCGGAAGGCGCGGCGGAAATTGCCCGGCGCGCGCGCGGCACTCCGCGTGTTGCGGGGCGCCTGCTGCGGCGGGTGCGCGATTTCGCCCATGTCGCCGACAGCAGGAGCATTACCCGCGCCATTGCCGACGATGCGCTGACCCGGCTCGAAGTCGATGCGCTGGGGCTCGACGCGCAGGACCGGCGCTACCTCACGATGATTGCCGACATCTACAAGGGCGGGCCGGTCGGGATCGAAACGCTGGCGGCAGGCCTTTCGGAACCGCGCGACACCATCGAGGAAGTGATCGAACCGTTCCTGATCCAGCTCGGCCTGGTGGCCCGCACCGCGCGCGGGCGCTGCCTCAACGATCGCGGCTGGAGCCATCTGGGGCTCAATCCGCCCGCAGCCGACAATGGCGGCCTGTTCGATTGAATTCTCCGGTTTCGTGCAGGAAGCGCATGCGATTCCGTCCCCAATCGGGACACATCGT
>JAGREJ010000060.1:0-2536 GCA_020446595.1 Novosphingobium sp.
CAGGCCTACCAGAAGCGGGCCGTGGCAACGATCGAGGCGCTGGCGCGGCTGGCCGAGCGGCGCGGAACGTCGATCCGCGTGCGTCTGGTCAAGGGCGCCTATTGGGACAGCGAGATCAAGCGGTGCCAGGTCGCCGGGATGGAAGGCTATACGGTCTTCACCACCAAGGACGCGACTGACCTTTCCTATCTCGTGTGTGCGCAGAAGCTGATCGAGGCTTCGCCGCACCTGTTTGCGCAATTCGCTTCGCACAATGCCCATACCGTGACCGCCGTGGGCAGGATCGCTGCGGAAAAGGGCGTCGCCATCGAATTCCAGCGCCTGTTCGGCATGGGCGAGGCGCTCTACGATGCAATCGATGCGAAGGCTTCCGGCACGCCGGTGCGGGTCTATGCGCCGGTCGGCGAATATGAGGAACTGCTGCCTTATCTGGTGCGCCGCTTGCTCGAAAACGGGGCCAACAACAGCTTCGTTCACGCCTTTCTCGATACCGACGTGCCCGCCGAGATCGTGACCGGCGACCCGGTCGCGAAGGTTGCCGCCAATCCCTGGCCGCATCCGCGCATTCTCCTCCCGCGCGAACTCTACGGTGCCGAGCGGCGCAATTCGCTTGGCCGCGACTATGCGATGCGCTCGCACCGCGAACAGGCCGCCTCGGCGCTGGCCATGGTGCGGGGAATGCACATTGAGAGCGGGCCGATCATCGGGGGCAGGCTCGTCGGAACCGCCGCGCGCGAGATTCGCGCGCCTTCGGATCCGTCGATTGTTGTCGGCAGGGTTTGCCACGCGGGGCCAGACGATCTGGAGGCCGCCATCTCCGCCGCGCGTGCGGCGCAGCCGACCTGGAATGCGGCGGGCGGTACGCGGCGCGCCGAAGTGCTGTGCGCCATGGCCGATGGACTCGAGGACGCCATGGACCGTCTGGTCGCCCTGCTGGCGCTCGAAGGCGGCAAGACGCTGAACGACGGTGTCGCCGAAGTGCGCGAGGCCGCCGACTTCTGCCGCTACTACGCCATGCTGGCGGAGCGGCAATTCGCCGGGCCGGAAGCCCTCACAGGACCGGTCGGCGAGACCAACCGGCTCTCGCTGCACGGACGCGGGCTGTTCGCCTGTATCTCGCCATGGAACTTCCCGCTGGCGATCTTCACCGGCCAGATCGCGGCGGCCCTGGCTGCGGGCAATTGCGTGCTCGCCAAACCCGCCGAGCAAACCCCGCTGATCGCCGCCGAAGCGGTGCGCCTGTTCCATGGCGCGGGCCTGCCGCCCGGTGCGCTTGCCCTGCTGCCTGGCGACGGTGCCACGATTGGCGCGCGGCTGGTCGATCATCCCGAGATCGACGGCGTGGCCTTCACCGGCGGGACTGATACGGGCAATGCAATCAACCGCGCGCTTGCCGGGCGTGCCGGTCCGATTGTGCCGCTGATCGCAGAGACTGGCGGGCTCAACGCGATGTTCGTCGATTCCACTGCCCTGCGCGAGCAACTGACCGACGACGTTATCCTCTCGGCCTTCGGATCGACCGGGCAACGGTGCTCGGCGCTTCGTCTGCTCTACCTGCCCGAGGCGAGGGCGGACGAACTGATCGGAGCCCTGATCGGCGCGCTGGAGACGCGCAGGCTCGGCGATCCGGCCGATCCCGCGACGGACGTCGGGCCAGTGATTGATGCAGAAGCCCAGGCCATGCTGGAAGCGCATCGCGAGAGGCTCCGGCGCGAGGCGCGCATTTTGTATGAGGCCGACAGCAGCGCACTGCCTGTCGGATCAAGTTTTTTTGCTCCGCTGATAGTCGAGATACCCGAACCCGATTTCCTCGAAAGCGAAGTGTTCGGGCCGATCCTGCATATCTACCGCTATGGTCCGGACGAGCTTCCCGAAGTGATGAGCAAGCTCGCAGCGCGCGGCTATGGCCTGACCCTCGGCATACACAGCCGCATCGCCGCATTCGCGAGAGAGGTCATGGCGGCGGTTCCGGCGGGCAACGTCTACATCAACCGGTCGATGACTGGCGCTGTCGTCGGCGTACAGCCATTCGGCGGGCATGGCCTGTCGGGGACCGGGCCGAAGGCTGGCGGGCCTCACTCGCTGCTGCGCCATGCGACCGAGCGCACCGTAACGGACAACATCGCGGCTCAGGGCGGCGATCCGGCGCTGCTCAACCTTTGAGTTGCCCCGATCAGAAGCTGTAGCTGAAATTCAGGCGCAACCTGTTTCGCCAGTCTGCTGCGAGACCCTCGGGCAGTGCCGAATGCTGCGCGCGGTAGTGGTACAGTGTCAGGTTAAGCACGACATGACGGCGCAGCACATAGTCGATGGTGAGGGCGTGGAGCAGGTAGTCGGTCGCCAGGTCCACATTATCGTGCGAGAAAGCGGCCAGAACTGCGTCCGCATCGGCTTGCAAATAGCTGTAGCCGACTTGCCAGTCGCCCCGCTCCGTGGTGCGCCCGAGCGACGAGATCAGCGCCAGTCCCCTGTCTTCCGTGCCACCCGCGCTGCCCTTGTTCATGACATAGTCGGCGGTGACCGAAAGCGGCCAGCG
>JAGREJ010000060.1:2549-27356 GCA_020446595.1 Novosphingobium sp.
TCGCCGAGGCCCTGCCATCGCGCCGTCCCGAGAATGTCGAGCAGATTGAAATCGGACAGGTAACCGCCGTCGGCACGGCGGCGATTGTCGCGAAAATCGCCTGCGTCGGCTCCGGCGACACTTCGGATCCGATAGTCGTAATAGGCCGCAGCCAGCGAAAGCTCCAACCCGTGCGAGGGCGAGGCGACGAATGCCGCCTGTCCGCCCCGCATGGAGCTGTCCGCTCCCAGCACGGCCTCGTCGATCAGGAAATAGAGCCCGCGCAGTTCGAGGCGCGAGGCATGGCCCAGGGGCAGGCTCGCCTTCAATGACAGGCCCTGCGGGTTGACGTCGTCGTCCCAGACCAGATCGGTCTTGCGAAAGACCTGCGGCATCTTGCCGAGCGTCAATTGTCCGGGGCCGAGATTGGCGGTGACATATGCCTGATCCAGCGCCACATCGAGGTCGTCGTCGAAATTCGAAAGCGTGACATCGGCGGTGTTGGGATCGTCGGGATTGCCGGTGACAATCCTGGCTCCGGCGCTGAACATGTCGTCGAAGCGGTAGGTTGCGCCGAGTCTGGCGCGCAGGACGCCTCTGCCGCGGTCGCGTTGGCCGCGTTGCGACCAGTTGTGCTCGTAGCGCAGCCGCATGTCGCCAAACAGATCGAGACCCGGCACGCCGATTTCCTGCCGAATGTCGGGTCCGGCCGTGGCCAGTGCCGGTGGCGCGCTGTTCTGTGTCGCGGGTGCGGCGGGCGCGGGCTGAGCGGTATCGAGACCGCGGCCATCTGCCGACTGGCTTCCTTGCCGTTCGACTTTCGCTTCCAGTTCGGCGATGCGCTGCGCCTGCTGCGCGAGGAGGCGTTCAAGGTCCGCGATCCGCTCGTCCTGCGTCCTGGCCGCGGCGGGCATCGCAAATGCGCCGAGGGCGAATGTCAGCACCAGACCGCCGGCTAGCGATCTCTTGATCGTCATGGTCACTGTCCTCGCCGCAGTTTCGCCTGTTCATTATGAGCAGCCGTGTCGGCCCGCCCGTTGGCTCGGGCCAGAGTGAACCCCTCGCGGGCCACAATGCACCGGCAGGCTGCCGCTGGCCTTCTCCCGAGCCAATTTGGCCCGATCAAACCGGTGCGCACAGGCGGGCTGGGGCATTAGCAGGCAATGTCGGGCAACGCGCAAAAAGGCCGAATGAAACTTCGCATGGCCGCCACGCGCGTGCATCGCTGGCTCGGCCTTGCCTGTTTGGCCTTCTGGGCGATCCAGGCCCTGACCGGCGTGCTGATCGTCTTCCATTGGGAGATGGACGATGCGCTTGTGCCCGGCGCCCGCACAGCCATCGATCCTGCAGCCATCGAACGCCGCATAGAAGCCCTGACGCCGGATGGATCGGGCGGGTCGGTGGGATCGGTATGGGAAAGCGGTGGCGTTCCGGGTCGGTTCGACCTCTATCTGGATGGGCCGGACGGATCGTCGGTCGTGCGTATCGACGGGCAGGGCACGGTCCTTCGCGAACGCGCCGACGGCGAGATGCTGGCGCATGGCGGCTGGATCGATACGCTGGTCGTGGTGCATCACAACCTGCTGGCGGGTGATACCGGGAGCTGGATTGTCGGGATCAGCGGTGCGGTGCTGCTCGTCAGCCTGTTGCTGGGGCTGGTGTCGGCCTGGCCCCGGCGCGGACAGTGGCGCTCCGCCCTGTTTCCCCGGCGCGGTGGGGCGGGCTCGGTCGCTTCGACCTATTCATGGCACCGGGCGCTTGGACTCTGGGTGGCGGTTCCTGCGCTGATGACTGTCGCCGCGGGAACGATGATGGTCTTTTCGGGTGTGGTCGAGGCGATTGTGGAGCCGCCGCCGGTCGAGGCCCCTGAATCGACCGGCGTGAGCAAGCGCGATGTCGGCTTCGCAACGGCAGTGGCGGCGGCGCAGGCTGCCTATCCGGACGCGCGCCTGTCGGGCGTGAACCTGCCTTCCGCCGACACTCCCTTCTACAAGGTCAGGCTTTTGCAACCCGGCGAATCGCGGCGCGTCTATGGCACGACGACGGTCTACGTGAGGGCGGACAATGGCCTTGTGACCGCGCGGCACGACGCGCTCGTCGATGGACCAAGGCGGAGCTTTGCCGATGGCCTGTTCCCGTTCCACACCGGTGAGATGGGCGGGCTTTTCGGCAGGCTGTTGGTGCTGGCGACAGGCCTGTGGTTGCTGACGATGGTCGTCCTGGGTCTTGCACTCTGGCGCAAACGGTCGCGAAGATAGACTTCACGATACCTCATCCAAACTATTGCTTATCATTATCAATAAAGTGTAATGGCCCGACCTGTTCAACGTCTGGCCCGCTCCATGTTGCGGGCCGCCGGACCGAGGCATAGCCTCGTCGGCATAATCGGAGGGGCAGGTAACAAATTGCACCAAGGGGGTAGTCATGACTTCATATAAGAACCGCGCGATCCGGACCGGCCTTTTGCTGAGCGCCGCGGTCGGTCTTGTCGCAGCTTCGAACGCGTCGGCGCAAACGGATGTCGCAGCAAGCACGCCCAACGAAACCGTGCGCACCGAAGTCGATGGCGAATCCGTCATCGTCGTGACCGCGGCCCGCTATGTTCCTTCGGACGAGGGCGAGACCGCGACCAAGTCGAACATCGCCCTGATTGAAACGCCGCAATCGGTCTCGGTCGTAACCCGCGACCAGATCGACCTGCTCAACTTCATCGATGCGCAACAGGCGGTGCGCTATGTCGGCGGTGTCTCGGGCGAGAACTACGGCCCGGACCTGCGCTTCGATTTCATCCAGGTGCGCGGCTTCACCCCCAAGCAGTTCATCGATGGCCTTGCCACCCCCGTAACCACCACGATCTTTTCGAACGGCGTCGATCTCTACGCCTTCGATTCGCTCGACATCCTCAAGGGCCCGGCCTCGGTCCTTTACGGCAGCTCGCCTCCGGGGGGCCTCTATAACCAGCGCAGCCGCCGCGCGAGTTCCGAACTCGGCGGCGAAGTCTCGTTCAAATATGGCGAGGACGAATACAAGCAGGCGGCGATGACGCTGACCGGCCCGCTCAGCGGATCGGTCGATGCCCGCTTGACGGCGCTGCTGCGCGACCGTGAGGCGACCCGCAACGGGGTCAATGCGCAGCGTATCCTTGTCGCGCCGACTTTCACCGTCCATCTGGGTGACTCGACCGAGTTCACGCCGCTGTTCTACTACCAGTATGACCTGGTGCGCGGCGACACCAACGGCTTCCTGCCCGCGGTCGGCACCCTGCTGCCCAACCCGCTCGGCCAGATCAGCCGCAAGACCAATCTGGGTGAGCCGAACTACAACAAGTACGAACGCAACCAGTATGGGCTGGGCTTCGAACTGTCGCACGATTTCGGCAATAGCCTGGGTGCAGATATCAACTTCAAGTATTCGGACTACGATGAGGAGCAGCGGGTCATCTACGGCTCGGGCCTCGACGCGGATAACCGGACGGTGTTCCGCTCAAGCTTCCCCTATGCCGAGGATGTGCAGAGCCTGGCGGTCGATGCGCGCCTGCACGGGGAGTTCCAGACCGGAGCGATCGAGCACAAATTCCTCGTCGGCATCGACTATCGCAATGTCGAGAATTACGCGGCCTACGGCTTCCAGTTCGCCCCGCCCTATGTCGATGCGATCGACCTGTTCGAACCCGTCTACAACAAGATGGCTTATGCGGGCACGCCGATCGATACGCTCTATAACGACCAGAAGCTGAAGCAGACCGGCATCTACGCGCAGAACCAGTTCGGCTTCGGGAACTTCTTCGTGTTGCTTAGCGGCCGGTACGACTGGGTCGATACCGATTACCGCTCGCCCTTCGTGTCGATCGACACGCCGGGGCCATACCTCAACAAGAAGCAGCACAAGTTCACCTACCGCGTCGGCGCCAACTACGTGACCGACAGCGGCATCGCTCCCTACGTCAGCTACGCCACGTCGTTCGAACCCTTGCTCGGCACCGACTCGGTGACCAACATCCCGTTCAGCCCCACCGAAGGCGAGCAGTTCGAAGCCGGCATCAAGTTCGATGGCCGCGCGTTGGGCGACGATGTGAAGCTGTTTGCCACGCTGGCGGTGTTCAAGATCAACCAGAAGAACGTCGTCAGCACCGGCGGCGGCGTGCTTCCGGTGTTCGGCACCCAGACCGGCAAGGTCGAGGTCTATGGCGGCGAAATGGAATTCGTCGCGCGTATTCGCGAGCAGCTCTCGATCAACGGCTCGTACAGCTACACGCACAGCGAGATCAAGGAGAGCAATGTCGTCGACGAGATCGGCGAACCGCTTCCGGTCACACCCAAGCACAAGGTCTCGTTGCTGGTTGACTACACCTTCCAGCGCGGATCGCTGGGCGGTCTCGGCTTCGGTCTGGGCGGACGCTACGTCAGCACGAGCGCGGGCAGCCTGCCGGGTGCTTTCAATCCTGTGGTGCTCTACAGCGACAGTCCGGTGCTGTTCGATGCGATCGTGCACTACGACACGCCCGGATGGCGCTTCGCGATCAACGGCTCGAACATCTTCGACAAGCGTTATGTCGCGCGCTGCGCCAGCGTCTCGAACTGCACCTTCGGCGCCAGCCGCCAGGTGATCGGAACCGTCACCAAGAAGTTCTGAGCCAACCGGTCAGGGGAACGGAAATGGCGGGTCGCGAGGCCCGCCATTTTCTATTCGGGGTCTTTCGGCTTGGCTCTGGCGAGATAGGCCGCCGCGGACGTGGGGCCGCCGACGAAGGTGTCGGTGTGCTCGGCGATCATCGAGCGGAAGCTGAAAAAGTAGTCCGGACCCGAAGGAAGCTTCAGCTTGTCCCACGCGGCATCGAGCGCAGCGCGCTTGTCGTCGGGTGTGCGCGCCGGCTGGATCAGCATGAAGTCCCAGCTGGCTCCCTCCTGATGCACATAGAGTTGGCGTGGTGGCAGTCCGGCGAGACGATTGACCTCGTCGAAGCGAGCGATGGCTTCGAGAAATTCGCGGTGCTTGCCCGGCGCAATGCGGTAGATTTCGACGACCATATCCTGAGGCTCCGGCTGTTCGGCGGTGTCCTTGGCATGGACGGCGCAGGACAGCGTCAGGCAGGCTGCGGCGAGGATCGTCTTCATCGCGTTCATTTCCTTGGTTGCGCGCAGGGATCGGGAGTTCCGGGCGGACGGTCATCGCAATACCAGTGCCTGGGCAGGCTTTTCACCTCGGGCCACAACTCGTTCATCGTTTCACCATCGCGCAGCCTTCCCGACTGCATGACCGCGTGAATGGCAAGCGTATTGCGAATGTCGGCGCGCGGATCGCGGTCGAGAACGACGAGATCGGCGATCTTGCCGGGCTCGATCGTGCCGAGGTCAGCCTGCCTGCCGATGACCCTTGCCGAACCGATGGTCGCCGCGCGCAGGACTTCGGCGGGGCTCATGCCGCCGAGCACATGGGCTTCCATTTCCCAGTGGAAGCCAAGCCCCGGCACTTCGCCGTGCGAGCCCATACCGACCAGCCCACCGCGCCGCTGCACCTGCGCGGCGCTGCCCGCCACCAGCGGGAAGAAGAAGTCTTCGAGTGGCCGCCAGGTGCGGTTGCGCATCTTCATGTCGACGACGAAGCGCGGAGCGAAGCGGTTGAGCTTTGGATTGTCGGCGGGCGTGTCGCGGACGATGAAATAGTCCTGCCCTTCCGGCCCGCCGTTGCCGATTTGCAGCGTGGTCGTATAGCCGACGCCCGTTTGTGCCATCAGCGCGAGCACATCGTCACGCAGCGGAGCGGCGGGCAGGGCGTGTTCGTGATTGGCGAAGCCGTCGATCATCTGCGTGAGATCGAGCTTCATCGCCAGCGCGCCTTCGGTGGTCGGCTGGAGCCCGAGCTCGCTCGCCGCCTGCGCGATCCACTGGCGCACCCGCCGGTTGCCGCTGCGATACATCTTGAAATTGCCGAGCCGATACTGGTCGCGGTAGCGCCGCAGCACGGCCTTGACCTGCTTGTAGGACGTGAATTCGTTGAACGAGAACACTGCGGTGCCCGTGGAGGGAATGCGTGATCCCACCATCAGCCCCGCTTCGATGGCGTCATGGTAGGCCAGCATGTCGATGGTCAGCGTCGATGGGTCGAAGGCGGTGGTGACGCCATAGGCGAGGTTGGCGAGCGGCCCCCAGCTTTCGAAATCGAGCACTTGCCGCCGCACGTCCGCGACATGGTCGTGCGTTTCGATGAAGCCGGGTACGATCCACTTGCCGGACATGTCGCGGATGGCAGCATCTGTAGGAATCGCGACGCTTCCGCGTGGCCCGACCGCGCGCAGGCGGCCGTCGGTGACAACGATGTCGGCATCGGCAATGGCTTCGTCGCCGTTCATGGTCAGCACCGTCGCGCCGCGCAGGACGATGCTTCCCGGCGCGACGATCTTGCGCGGCCGCTCAATGACAGCCGGGAAGGCAGACCCATTCACGTCAGGCACGTCGCCTTCCACGCCCGCGCGAAGCTCGATCCCCGCGCGAGGACGCTCATACCACGTCGATCCCAGCGCCCAGCCGATGGCCTTGCCGTCCGCCGACCAGCCGATGAAGTCGGCGCCCTGGTCGGTCAGACGGCGATGCTTCAGACCGGGAGCAGCGAGATCGACGGTTTGACCCTTCTCCGGCAACTCGACGAGGGTGAGCTGCTGCGCAATCGTAACAAGCGCCTCGCGTCCGTCGGGGCTCACGCGGATGTCGTCGGCCTGTGCGCGCCCTTCGGCAAAATACCAGCCCGGTCCGGTCACGCCCGCGACCTTCTCCGGCGTTCCTCCGGTCAGCGGCACGCGATGAACGCCGTCCGCCATGTTGACGTAGACCGACTGCTTGTCCGGGCCGAAATGCGGCTTGCCGCCCAGAGCGCCCGTCGCCAGTGCCTTTGCCGCTCCGCCCTTGAGCGGCAGCGCCACCAGCTCTGCCTGCCGGGTCGTGCCGTATTCCATGTAGCTGTGCATGCGCACGTCGTTGCTGGAGCGCAGCGCGAGAACGGTGCCGCCATCGGGAGTGAAGACCGGTGAGGTGTAGAAACCGGGCTCGGTAGAGATGCGTCTTTCCTTGCCGCTCGCCATGTCCCTCGCCCAGACATGGCCGGATTGCTTCGCGGTCCAGCGCACGAAGGCGAGCGTCCTGCCATCCGGCGACCAGTCGGGCTGGAAGCCATCGGTCACGCGCATCGGCACGGCCCCGGCCTCAAGCGCCATGACATAGATCGAACCAAGAGCGGAGAACGCGATCCGCTTGCCACCCGGTGAGCGCGCCGGGTCCTGCATCAGGCGCAGGCGCACCGGACCATCGTCCATGCGCGTTACGTGCCTTGTCGACGGGCCGATGTCGATTTCGGCCTTCACGTGAAAGGGGATGTCGCTCGGCTTGCCGTTGGCAATGTCGATCCGCGCGAGCTTGCCACCCGTATTGACGATCAGCGCCTTGCCGTCCGGCGTGAACACGTGCCGGGGCGAAAGGTCGCGCCACGGCGTCGCCAGCAACTGGTCGTGCTGAACCGGATAGGCGAGCCAGCGCGATTCCCCGGTTGCAATGTCGAGCAGCCGCAATCCTGTTTGTCCCCGGTCGCGCGCGGCATAGGCGAGCAGCTTGCCATCGGGCGAGACGGCGGGCCGGAACGCTGTGCCGAGCACCAGATCGGGCCTTGGGCTGCGCGGAGCGGACACCAGCGTGGTCTCCGCTCCGGTCGCCAGTTCGCGCCGCACGATGGTCCATTCGGGCACATTGCCGCCGTGGTCGCCGCCCACATTCCGAGCATAGTAGAGGGACCGGCCATCGGGCGATGGCGCCGCACCGAGCGTGCTGCGCCACTGGTCGCGCGGCGCGTCGGGCGTCAGCTTGATCGGCTCGACAAGCTGGCCTTCGCCGCTCCGGGCATCGAAGCGCCACAGTTCGAACGAGGCCCGGTCAGACCGGTAGCGCGAGGCGAAAATCGTTCTGCCGTCGCTCGACCATGCGGGCGAGGTGAACACGGTGTTGCCGTCGTAAAGCGTCAACTGGCGTGGCGCGCTGCCATCGGCATTGGCGATCCAGATGTTTTCCGCGCCCGACCTGTCGCTGACATAGACGATCCGGTTTCCGTCGGGAGAGAACACCGGCTGCGATTCGAAGGCCATGCCGGTGAGGATCGGGCGGGCTTCGCCACCCTTGCTGCCGATCCGATAGATGTCGCCGAGCAGCTCGAACACGATGGTTTTTCCGCCTGGCGAGATGTCGGGCGAGAGCCAGGTGCCTTCGCGCACATCGATGGAGACGCTCCGCTGTGCTTCGAGCGGCAAGACCTGTCCACGCTGCGCCACCGGTTCTGACGAGGCTACTTCCTGCCTTGCAGAAGCGACCGGTTCGGGCATGTCGCCCGAATGTGCGAGAAGCGGCGTGGATGTAACCAGCGCCAGCGCGATCAGGGTGACCCTTGCCCTCACCGATAGGCGGGCGGCAGGGGATCGCCGCTGCGGGAAGGGTGATAGCGGTCGCGTAGTCGTGTCTGCCGGGTCACTTTCGATAGTTCCCGGCCGCCGACGAAGACATGGGCGGGCGCGCTGGAAGGCTCGAGCGGATCGCCGTCCCAGACAACCACGTCGCCAGCACCGCCCACCGCGATTCCCGGCGATGCCTTCCCCGTCCAGACCCGCGCCGGCGCACTGGTGATCGCGCGCAGGGCATCGGCACGCGACAGGCCATTGGCGGCGGAAATTCCCGCCCCTTCGCGCAGGGCCGGACCCAGATCGTAGGACAGGTAGATCGCCTGCGCCGACACCATAAAGGCGATGGGAACTCCGGCCTTGGCAAGGATCGCCGCGTTGTCGCGCCGCGCGCCCACCGTGTCGTAAGTGAACGGCAATTCGTCCAGCGGATCGAGGATCACGCCGACCCCGCTCGTCGCCAGAGCGTCGGCCACCCGCCACGCTTCAGCCCCGCCAACGACTACCACCCGAATCCCATAGTCCCGGGAAAGCTCTATCGCCTGACGAATGTCCGCCTCGCGGTTGGCCACGATAGCGATCGGCGTGCGTCCCGCCACGACTGGCCGCAAAGCCGCGATATCGAGAGGATTGAGCAGGTCGTCGCGCGGCGCATTGGCGGCACTTGCGGGCCGCTTCGCTTCGTCGAGGGCATTGCGGATCAAGGCCCAGGCCGCCCCGCGCGATCCGCCCGCGTTCTTGCCTCTCGGCACGGCAAACACAGCCGCATTGGCGTTACGCACCGGGTTTCCCGTGCGGTCGAGCCGCAGCAGTGCGGCGGTTCCGGCGAAGACGCCGTTGCCCGCGTCTGGATAGACCATGGCCGAGACGACGCCCTGCGCGCGCGCTTCCTGTATCGTCAGATCGTTGAGATCGACGCCGGGTGCGACGGCAAATCCGGCTCCCGCCGGGCCGGACGAGACTGCCTCGTCGCGCGTATTCGCGGCGCTGCCCATGCCGACGATGCCGATCTGCGTGGCGGCGGCGGCGAGCGATGGCGTGACCGGGCGTCCACCGGCATCGACCACGCGCGCGCCGCTTGGGGCGACACCCCCGCGCGATACCGAAGCGATCTTTCCGTCGGCCATGACGATGGTCATGCCTGCCTCGTCGCGCTCGCCGTCCATCAGGCGGGCATTGGTGATCGCAATCGTTTCGGCGTGTGCGGGCAGGCCGAGTGCCAGTAACAAAAGGAAAGCAAGCAGCCTCATTCGATACCCTCGCGCTGGGGCTGCCCGAGCTCGAAATCCGATTGGGGCTGGCGGGTGCGCTGGGCACGATCATAGGCCACCGCGCCGTCGATCAGGACGAGGTCGGGCTTGCTGAACACGCTGAAGGGATCGCCCGACCACACGACGAGGTCGGCATTCATGCCCGGTGCTATCGTGCCCACGCGGTCTTCGAGCCCGAGCGACTTCGCGGGATTGGACGTGATCCAGCGGATCGCCTTTTCCGGCGGAATGTCGAGTCCGGCGCGTCGTCCCGCCGCCGCGGCCTTTGCTGCTTCCAGATTGAGCAGGCTACCGAGCACTGGAATATCCGAATGCATCATCACGCAGGCTCCCGCCGCGTCGAGGAAGGCCGCGTTTTCCGGAATGCCGTCTTCGGCTTCGCGCTTGAAGCCCCACCAGTCCGGCCAGACTGCCGCGCAGACACCCTTGCGCGCGAGGAGAGGAGCTATCTTGTAGGCCTCGACGGCGTGATGAACGGTGCCGAGTTTCACGCCGTATTCCTCCAGAACCGCGATCCATGTGGCGATGTCGTCCGCCCTGTAGCAGTGCAGATGGACAGGCAGCTTGCCTTCGATGGCGCCCGCAAGTGTGACTTCCTTGGGATCGCCCGACCCGCCGCCGCCGCGATGTCCTCCCTTGCCGCGTTTGCCGTCTTCTCCTGCGCGGCGATCGAGAAGCTCCCTTGCTTCGTGGAGCGCGTGCCGCAGGCCCGCAATCTGGCCCTGTCGGCTGGTCGGGAAGCTGCCCTGTTCGACCGCGTTGTTTCCGCAGGCCATCTTCAGGCCCTGCGGCGCGCCGGGAAACCGCATCTGCGCCAGAGTAACCGCCGGTATGGTGTGGACGACGACCGTCCGGCCACCGATGATGACTCCCGAACCGGGCAAAATCTGGACCGTGGTGACGCCACCGGCAAGGGCGCGTGAAAAGGCCGGATCGGATGGCCGAACGCCATGTTCGACCCAGGTGTTTGCGGCATTCAGGCCGCTGTTTTCGACGATGTCCGAATAGTCCTCACGCGAGCCGCCCTGTGGCAGAATGAATGAGCCGTAATGGGTGTGCACATCGATCAGGCCCGGTGTGATCCATCGGCCCGAGGCGTCGATCCTCACGGCATTGCCCGCATCGGCAACCTTCCCGAGCGATACGATCCTGCCGTCGCGCACCAGCACATCGCCGACCAGTTTTCCGCCCGCGCCATCGAGGATAGTCGCGCCAACGAACAATGTGTCCTGACGTGGCAGGGGGCGATATTCGCTCGCCGGGGCATCGGGCATTGGCTGGGGCCGCGAAATGTTGTCCTGAGCCGACAACTGGCCGGACGCAGCGGCCAGCGTCAGGCAGAGGGCAATCTGGCGCAGTGCTCGTTTCATTCGCGGGCCAGCGCTTCCATCCATGCGGCGAGGTCCCGGTTACTGTGGCGCGCGACGATCTCGTCGAAGATCGGACGAGTCTCGTCCTGCCCCAGCTTGAAGCTGGGGCGCATGTCCCGGACATGGGCGCGGAAGGCGATGATCCGATCGATCATGCCCCGGTATCTGTCGCCAAGCTCCCGCGGTGTCCAGCGCTGATCCGCCGGGCCATCCATGTGATCGAGCAGGCGGTCGAGCGCCGCCGGAGTCTCGTCCTGGACGAATTCGATGTCGACCACGAACCTGATCGCCGCGTAGTTCCAGGTCGGTCCCCAGTCGGGTTCGGACACGATGCGGTTGGAGACATAGCCGTCAGGTCCGTTGAACAGGATCAGCGCGGAGGGATTGGCGCGCAGATCCTCGACGATGAGGTTGCGGCGGCCGCAATGGCCGAGCAGCGAAGCAATGGTTCCATCTTCGCCGTGCTCCGCCAGCAGGGGCAACAGCGCCGCGTTGAACCTGCCCGTTACGACCCAGGCCAGGGGAAACTCCCCGACCAGCCGGTCGATCTGGCCCTGTGTGCAATCGGTGAAGGGGGCGAACATTGAGGCCTTATACCACGCGCAACGCCTTGCGCAGCCATTGCGCCTGATCGTCGAGCGCCTGAGCGGCCAGCGGGGCGATGGACATGGCTTCGAGGAAGCTGTGGGTCGCGTGCTGATAGTCGCCGACCTCGACTTCCACACCGGCGGCATGGAGCCGCCGCGCCAGCTCGCGATTGCAGTCCGCCAGAATGTCGCATTCGGCAACGGCGATGAAGGCCGGTGGCAGTTCCGCGAGATCGGCATGGAGCGGCGCGACCAGCGGATCGGCGAGCTGCGCCGGATTGGAAACGTAGTCGTGCCAGAACGCGTCCATCTCTTCGATGGTCAGGCAATAGTTCGGGCCATCGTAGCGCGCGTAGCTGGGCAGGTGATCGGGCGCGAAGGCGCCGTAGTTGAGAACCATCGCCTGCACCGGCGCGAGGCCCATGTCCCGCAACTTGAGGCACGTCGCCACAGTAAGGTTGCCACCGGCGGAATCCCCACCGATCGCCATGCGCGCGGCGTCGATGCCCATTTCGTCGGCGTGCTCGCGCAGCCACTCGACCGCATTGACGATCTCGTCCAGCGCCACCGGAAACTTCGCCTCGGGCGAGAGGCTGTAGTCTATTCCGATCACCGCGATCCCGGCGCGGGCCGCATATTCGCGCATCAGCCGGTCGTGCGTGTCGATGCTGAACAGCGCCCATCCGCCGCCGTGAATATAGAGCATCGCGGGCAGGGCGACCTCGGCGACGGGGCGGTGAAGCCGCATACGCACGCCATTGATGTCGAAGTCGCGCGTCTCGGCCATCTCCGGCCCGCCGCTGCGCCATGGCTTGCGCACTTCCTCGGCGACCGCGCGGCGTTCAGCCATCGTAGGATGCTCGCTGACGGTCAGCGCCGCGTAACTGTCGTTGATCCGGTTCACGAAAGTGCGGATCGCGGGATCGACATCGTCCAGTGCCTGTTCTGCCTTGACCTCTGACATCGAACCTCCGTCTGCCTGCCAGACTATCGCCTTGGCCACAGGATACCAGTTTTCCCTAGCCACTGCGTCTGCCGAACACTCAAAATTCCGGGTCATTCATCGTGCGATCTGGGCCGCGCGGACGGATCGGGCTTGCACTCGTTGCTGGTCTGGCCTCATTAATAGGGTATGCAGACGATTGTTCGGAACAGGCCATGAAGCACAGTTTCGATGTTCTCGGTATCGACCGCCCGGTTGTCGCCCTGCGGGACGAGTATCCGGCGGGCTTTACCGATCCGATGCACAGCCATGACCATGTCCAGATTCTCTATGCATCCGCTGGAGTGATGTCGGTCACGACGCCGGAAACCAGCTTCGTCATTCCGCCGCAACGGGCGGTCTGGCTCCCGGCGGGTGTCATGCATGAGGTATCCTGCCGGGGGCCGGTCTCGCTGCGCACGCTCTACCTGCGCAATCATCCGAGCGGGGCGGACGACGATTGCCGCGTGTTCGAGGTTTCCGATTTCCTCAAGGCGCTGATCCTCGAAGCGTCGAGCTTCGATCCGCTCTATGCGGTCGATGGCAGGGAAGGGGAGATCATCCGGCTGCTGCTTGCCGAGATCGATCGCATGCCCAACGCGCCCTATTGCGTTACCATGCCAAGGGACAGGCGACTTCTCAGAGTCTGCAACGAGATCATTGCCGATCCAGCCGATCCGCGCGACATTGACGACTGGGCAAAGCTGGCCGCGATGGGCAGGCGCACCTTTACCCGCGCCTTCAAGCAGGAGACCGGGATGGGCCTCGCCGTCTGGCGCCAGCAGGTTCGGCTGATGGAGGCCTTGTCGCGGCTGGCTTCGGGAGAATCGGTGACACAGGTCGCATTCGAGGTCGGCTATGACAGCCCAAGCGGCTTTTCTGCCATGTTCCGCCGCGCGTTTGGCGTGCCGCCGAGCCAGTACCTGATCCACTGACGAGAGAAGGCCGTTCCCACATGGCGGCTGCCGGTCAGACCAGGGCGGCGAGACTGTCCGGCGTGGGAATCTGCCCAGGTGTATTGAATGCCGCTCGCGCTTCGCTGGCTCTTGCTCGCGCGACTTCGACATTCGCTTCCTTGACGACGTCATAGCCCCGGATCGCACCGTAGGCCTTCACCATGTCCACCGCATGGGTATGGTTTTCCGGCGTGAGGCTGGTGAGCACGTCCTCGATCATGGATTCGAATTCCGCGATCAGCGCGCGCTCCATGCGCCGGTGCGGGTGGTAGCCGAACAGGTCGACGGGCGTGCCGCGCAAACGTCGCATTGAGGCAAGCATGCGCAAGGGGCCTTTGAGCCACGGGCCGAAGCTTCGTTTTTGCAGGCGTCCTGTTGCCGGGTTGCGCCTGCTAAGCAATGGTGGCGCAAGGTTGTAGCTGACCCTGTATTCGCCTTCGAACGTGTCGGACAACTCCTGCGCCAGCGATCCGGTTGTGAGCAGCCGGGCGACTTCGTACTCGTCCTTGTAGGCAAGCAGACGCGGGTAGATTTCGGCAACCGCGCGCGCCAGCTTCTCATGGCCGGGAGCGCATTGGCGCTCGGCATTTGCAACCCGTTCCACCAGCGCACGATAACAGGACGCAAGCTTGTCATCCTGATAGCTTGCGAGGTGACGCATGCGGGAATCGATCAACGCGGAGAGATTCATTGCTTCGGGCACCACGCCGTCGGCTGGCCTGTGCATCGCCTCGATGGCTTCGGGCCGGGCGAACAGGGCGCGTCCGAGCGCGAAGGCGGCAAGGTTCATGTCGACCGCCGTTCCGTTCAGCCGGATCGCTTCTTCGATGGCCACTCTCGGAATTGGCAGCAGTCCTGCCTGCCAGGCATGTCCGACAAGCAGCATGTTCGCGCCGATGGCACTGCCGAGCATGGAATTGGCCATGGCAGTGGCATCGACAGACTTCACGTTATTCTCGCCGACCCGGCGCGCGATGCGGCGTTCGAGCATGCTCCCATCGATCAGGAAATCCGGGTCGAGCGCCATCGAACCGGTCGGCGCGACGAAGCGGTTGAGGACCACGTTGCACGCCGCGTCGTTCATCATCGCTAGGCATTCCGGCCCGGCCGTCACAACCGGATCGCAGCCTATCACCAGACTGGCTGCCTGTGAGGGAATGCGCATGCTTTGCGGCAGCGTGCTGCCACCGACGCGCAGGTGGCTCATCACCGATCCGTTGCGCTGGGCGAAGCCCGACATGTCGAGCACGGTCACCGCGCGATCGGCGATATGGGCGGCCATGCCAAGGACGGCGCCGACAGTGACAACGCCCGCTCCGCCAATTCCGGTAACAAGGAGGCTGAAAGCTTCGTCGCATTGCGGCAGGACCGGTTCGGGCAAGTCGTCGACAAGGCCGGTCAAACCCGTTCCGCTCTGCCTGGCCTTCAGCTTGCCGCCGGTCACGGAGACGAAACTGGGGCAGAAGCCCTTGAGGCAGCTGTAATCCTGATTGCAGACCGACTGGTTGATCTGCCGCTTGAGACCCATCTCGGTTTCCAGCGGTTCGATCGCGATGCAGCCCGATTGCACGCCGCAATCGCCGCAGCCTTCGCAAACCTCGCTGGCAATCAGCAGCCTTTCATCGGAATCGGGATACTTGCCGCGCTTGCGCAGCCTGCGCCGTTCGGTCGCGCAGCTCTGGTCGTAAATGAGCACCGAGACGCCGCGCCAGTCCCGCAGTTCCCGCTGGACCAGATCGAGGTCATCGCGGTGGTGGAAGGATGTTCCGGGCGGAAACTGCTCACGGTTTCCGGCAAACCGCTCGGGATCGTCGGTGACGACAGCGATGCGTCTAGCGCCTTCGGCGTGGACCTGACTCGCGACATGCGGCGCGGTGATCTCGCCGGAAAAGTCCTCGCCCTCAATGGGCTGGCCGCCGGTCATGCCGACCGCGCCATTGAGCAGGATCTTGTAGGTGATGTTGACATTCGCCGCCACGCAGGCGCGCAGCGCCAGCAGGCCGGAATGGAAATAGGTGCCATCGCCGATGTTCTGGAACATGTGCGGCATATCGACGAAGGGCGCCTGCCCGATCCAGCTCGCGCCTTCGCCGCCCATTTGCGAGACCGGCAGTGTGTTCCGGTCGGGCATGAACGCTGCCATGCCGTGGCAGCCGATACCGGCGGAGGCGATCGATCCTTCGGGGATCCTTGTCGACCGGTTGTGCGGGCACCCGGCGCAGAACGAGGGCGTACGCAAGACCTGTGCGTTCTCGACCTGCTGCCCGTTACGGGAGAGAACCGCCTGCGCCGCGGAGGGAAACTCCTGCGACGGTTCGAGCAGGTCCAGCCGCTGTGCAAGGGCCTTTAGGATCAGGTCGGCGTTAAGCTCGCCGGTCTCGCAAATCAGCGGTTTTCCGGTCTCGTCGCGCTTGCCGACCAGCCGGGGCCGAAGGTCTGTCGGCAAGTTGTAGAGCAGGTGCGCGATTTGCTCCTCGATGACCGGGCGTTTTTCCTCGATCACGAGAACTTCGTCGCAGTCCTGCGCGAACTGGCGGATTCCTTCGGGCTCGAGCGGCCAGACCATGCCGACCTTGTAGATGGCCACGCCCATCGACGAGAGCCGCCCGGGATCGAATCCGAGCAGCGAAAGAGCCTCTCCGGTATCAGCAAGTCCCTTTCCGGTCGTGACGATACCGAGGCGGCGGCGACCGCTTGCGCCCATGACCACGCCGTCGATGCTGTTGGCGCGTGCGAAGGCCTGCGCTGCCAGGATGCGATGTTCGAACAGCCGGGCTTCCTGTGCCAGCGCAGCGACCTCACGCCGGATCGACAGTCCGTCCGGTGGCATCTCGAAGTCCGTCGGCAGGACCGGGGTGATCCTGTCGCCCCCCGCAAGGATATTGGCCGAGCCATCGACGATGTCGGTGACGCATTTGAACCCGACCCACAGGCTCGCGTAGCGCGACATGGCAAAGCCCATCAGCCCAAGGTCGATGTAATCCTGGATGCCAGCCGGATTCAGAACCGGCATGCCGCAATGGATCAGCGCATGATCGCTCTGGTGCGCGAGGGTGGAGGAGCGCGCGGCATGGTCGTCGCCGCACAGCGCAAGAACACCACCCAGCGGGCTCGTCCCGGCAAAGTTGCCATGCTTGATGGCGTCCATCGAGCGATCGACACCCGGCCCCTTGCCGTACCAGATGCCGAATACGCCATCGTAACGCGCCTGCTGAAGCAGGGGCACCTGCTGCGTTCCCCAGATGGCGGTCGCGGCAAGGTCTTCATTGACGCCCGGCTCGAAATGCACGCGGTTTGCTTCGAGATGGCGCGCGGCAGCCCACAGCGCGTTGTCGTAGCCGCCAAGCGGCGAGCCTCTGTAGCCGGATATGAAGCCCGCAGTATCAAGCCCGACCGCCGCGTCTCTCCTGGCCTGCTCGATTGGCAAACGCACGAGGGCCTGCGTGCCGGAGAGGAAAATCCGTCCCTGACTGGCGGTGTACTTGTCGTCGATGGCGACCAAATTCATCCCGCTCGCTCCTCTCCCCGGCCCTTTGCGCCAGTGCGCCGCTTCGCGGTGCGCGCCACCCCCGGCATGATGCGATGGCTTGCCGGGTTCGACAAGGTCACGATGTCTTGCTTGCCTTGCCGGTAGCGGAAGGTCATGATGACGCCCGAAGTAGGGATGAGATTGAGCGGACAGCGAACGAGCTGAACGACGGGATCGAGATCGGCGTCGCCGCGCAGAACTTCAGGAGGTTTGTGCCGGATATCGACATCGATTGCTTTGCGTTCGATGAGCCTGCGCCCGATCTCGCGCGAGATCACCCTTTCGCGATAGCTACGCGAAAGGTGGCGCCGGAACCGGGACGGGAGTCGATCTCAAGGCCGAAACCGTGCTCGTCGCAGGCCGTTTTGACGAGGTGAAGGCCGAGGCCATGGCCGGAGCTGTCGGTTCCCTTGGCGTAAGCCCGCGAAAAATCGGCCAGTTCCTCCGGCGTGAAACCGCGGCCATCGTCGCTCACTTCAAGCACCACCCTTTCCTCGGTCTCCCTTGCCGCGATGGAAATGTGTGAGCCCTGCGAATGCTTGATGGCGTTGGAGACCAGATTGCTGGCGATCCGCATCAGCACGACCGGGTCGGCGTGGACAATGGCCTCGCTCCTCTCGCCGAGCAGATCGATGCCCCCGGCTTCGGCTTCGCGAGCGAACATGGCCGCGCAATTGGCCACGATGATCGAAATCGGGAAACTCTCCCTGCCATGGTCGGGCGCTTCTTCCGGCTGCGCATCGGGTGCGCTTTCGGCCAGCCCCTGATCGGTAATCCCCTCCAGATAGTCGAGAGCCGCTTGCGCGCGCGCTCTCTCCTCGGAGCCGGGCTCGCCGATGGCGGTGATGGACCGGCGCAGCGAGACAAGCGGCTGTTGCAGATCATGGCTCGTCGACGCGATCCGGGCCCGGCGGGCGTCGGCAAGTCGCCTCGTTTCGTCGTAGCGCCTCTGGCTTTCGGCCAGTTGTTCGGAGAGACGCAGCTTCTCCTGCGATGCCTCAAGTTCAGCGGCGACGGCCCGGTTGCGCTCGTCGCGTATGCTGATGATGCGCAGCACGATCGCGATAAGGAAGGCGATCCCCTCGATCAGCAAGGTTGCATGGACGTAGTCGAGCACGACGCTGACCGCGTATTGCCCCGGAAAGGCGAGCACGAGACCGGCGAAGCCGAGCGTCGAGGCCAGCACGACCGCGCCGATGGCGAATGGCAGTGCCCCGAGAATGCGCGCCCTGACTGCTTCGGCAGCGATGGCGAGATAGACCGCCGCGCCGATTGCTACCGCGCAATAGACGGCGACGTGGGTCAGGGTCGCGTGCGGCGTGAACACCGCGAGAGGGATCGCGGCAACGACCAGAGCCATGAAACCGCGCAGCCAGCGATCCATGCCGGGGCGACGCTCGCCGAGTCTCGTGAAGTTTCGGCTGAAAGCGAGCCCTGCGGCGATCAGGGCAAGCACGAGCGCCAGATTGGCGGACTGATACCATCCCGGGCGATCCGGCCAGACGAACTCGAACAGGTAACCTTCGGCATTGGCCACCAGCAGGCCGCCTGTCAGCGCATAGACGCAATAGGACAACACAAGCCGCCAGGTCGCGATCCGGCCGAGCGCAAGGGCCATGGCGATGAGCGCCGCCAGCGCCCCGTTGATCGCCCAGTTGGTGCGTTCCTCGCGTTGGTGCGCGTTGCGGTAGGCTTCCTGCGTGGCGAAGGTCAGCGGCAGCCATGACCCGGTGCTGCCCGAATGGCCGATGACCACATCGGCGATCTCGCCCGCCGCCATGTCGAGCGGGACGGCGATGTAGCGGTTTCGCACCGGCCGGTCGGCAAGCGTCGATTGCCCCGTCAGGGTCAACAGGCGCGTGCGCGTTCCGTCCGTGCCGACCTTCCACACGTCGAGACTGTCCGCCCATTGCCGTTGCAGGTCGAGCATCCACATGCCGTCGCGCTCGCCGGTGTTGGCAATGCGTGTGGTGAACCAGATGCGCCCGCCACGATTGCCGAAATCGATCCAGCGCCTTTCGATAGGTTTGAAGCGGTCGCTGGCGTTGAGAACCTGCGCCAGGTCCATACGTCCCTGTGGATCGATCAGGTAACGGGTCTGTCCGAACGGCTGGATGAAGCCGTCTCCCTGCGGCAGAGGCGTGGTCTGCGGTTTGCCCGAAACAGGCACCGCGCAGGCCATCGCGGAGAAGGCGAGGGCGATCATCAGGCGCCACAGGCGGCGAAGGGTGGCAACACGTCCGGTCATGGGCTGAAGGGTAGGGGGCTTCCTGCGCGGCGGACATGGGGCGGATCCCCCATTCGCGGGTTCCGCTTAAAGCTGTCGGTATTCATCGAGCAGACCTTCGCGCAGCGCATGGACCAGCAGGGCGGAAACCGAATTGACGCCCAGCTTCGCCATCAGGCTGGCCCGGTGCTTTTCAACCGTCTTGGGGCTGATGTGCAGGCGCTCTGCAATCCGGGCGTTCTGCTCGCCCGAGGCGATCAGCGCCAGCACTTCGCGTTCGCGTGCGGTCAGGTCCGGGCCATGCTGCGCCTCGGCGATCTTCCTCTCGACGGCCTCCGAAACATACTGACTGCCTGCCAGGATCGCTTCGAACCCACGGCGCATCTCTTCGGGCGGGCAACTCTTCAGGAACAGGCCGTCCACCCCGGCTGCCAGCCAGTCGGACAACATGGCAACGGAAGTAAATCCGGTGACTACCGCCACCCGCGTTTCGGGCGACCACCGTCTGGCATCGGCGAATACCTCGACGCCGCGCGCGAGCGGCATGGCGGCGTCGAGCAGCAGCAGGTCGGGGCTATGCGCCTTGACGAGGGCGATCGTCTCGATCCCGTTATCGGCCTCGGCGACCACCTCGATGTCGCCAATTTCGGACAGGATGCTGCGCATGGCGGTGCGCACGATTTCATGATCGTCGGCAATGATCGCGCGTTTCGACATTGCAGTGTTCACCCCCACGCGCCCCGCAGCCCAGACGGAATCTGACAAGAAATGCGCGACTTGGCCAGTCTTGGCGATCAGCTTCCCGCCCGACGGCCGATTTTACAAAGCCGGTCAATGCGGACAGAGTGCGCGCGAAACAGTTCGCACCGATCCCGCGATCGCGACGAATGGGGGTTCTACCCCATACCGGCCTCCTGGCCCTGCGAGCTATCCAATAGGGGACAGGACGCACCGACCCGTCGCAATCAAGGAGGTTGAAATGTCGAAACCGGAACTCATGCGAAAGCTGGTGCTCGCTGCCTCTCTGGCCCTTGCAGGTACTTCAGTCAGCCCGCAGGCTTTCGCGCAAATTCCCGGAATCCTTCCCACGGTGGGGCAAGTGGAACCGTCCGCTCCTCTGCCGATCGACGGGATGTACACCATCCGCGAGATCGACAAGCGGATCATGATCGAGAACGGCTATATCTACGCCATCGACAGCTGGAACCACGCGTTCATCTTCAAGATCATGCCGCGCCAGATTATCGTTCGCGATATCACGCCAATCGATGACGGCCTCTTCGTCAGCAACAACCTGACCATGCAGGGTGAGATGACCATCGAGCAATCGCCCGACGGGTCGCTGCTGGCAACAATGAGGAGCGGCTGGCCCGGCTCATGGCACTTCGATCCGGTGGGCTATGGGCATGATCCGATGCCCTATCCCGATACGGGCGATGGCGACAGCGACTACCCGCCCGATGATGGTCCGGAGGACCGGACTCCGCCCGAAAATCCTGACGCCGGCGAAGATCCGGTAAGCCCCTGGTAAACCTATTTTCCCGGTCCCGCCCGGCCCTTCAGGCCGTCGAGCGCGGCCCAGCTCCCAAGAGGAGGCAACAATGAACACAATCGCGATCAAGAGCCTGTTTGCAGTGCTCGCAGCCCTGTTTCTTTTCACCCTGATGCCCGGCGAAGCTCAGGCCGCACAGTGCGGCGGGCTCAACCAGAAGAGCTGTTGGAGCGTCAATCCCAAGAAATGGTGTAATCCCGGCCTCAAATATGTCGGCAACGGCAAGCCGGGCGGCGGGCGCTGCGTAAAGCCGCCCGTCTCGAAACCGACTCCCAAGCCAGAACCGAAGTGCGGAGGCCTGAACCAGAAGAGCTGCTGGAATGTGAATCCGGCGAAGTGGTGCAATCCGGGCCTGAAGTATGATGGCACGGGCAAACCCGGCGAAGGCCGCTGTGTGAAGCCTTCGGCCAAGCCTGCGCCGAAGCCGCAGTGTGGCGGGTTGAACCAGAAGAGCTGCTGGAACGTCAATCCGGCCAAGTGGTGCAATCCGGGTCTGAAGTATGATGGCACGGGCAAGCCGGGCGAGGGCCGCTGCCGCGCTCCGGATTTCGACACCAAGCCGAGCTGCGGTGGTCTCAATCAGAAGAGCTGCTGGAGCGCGAACCCCACCAAGTGGTGCGAAGAGGGCCTCAAGTATGTTGCCACCGGCAAGCCGGGAGAAGGCATGTGCCGCCGCAAGGACTTCGATGCCAAGCCCGATTGCGGTGGTCTCAACCAGAAGAGCTGCTGGAACGCCAATCCCGCCAAGTGGTGCGACGAGGGCCTTGAGTACTTCGGTACCGGCAAGCCCGGTGAAGGCCGCTGCCTCGTTCCCGGCAGCGATCCGACCCCGGATTGCGGCGGCGAGAATGAGAAGAGCTGCTGGAATGCCAATCCCAAGCACTGGTGCGACGATGGCTTTTCCTACAGCCCCGGCGTGATCCCCGGCGAAGGCACTTGCTATCGCAAGCACACCGATGAGGAGTACAAGGCTGCGTCTCAGGACATATTCAATCGGGTCATGACACTGGGCATGGACACGCCGATGATGCGCCTGCGCACGTGCCTGCTCATCCCGGAGAATCTGGAAAAGCTGAAGGAGGCCATGACGGGCCGTTCGGAGAACGGCGTAAACCGGCTGCTCTCGATCTGCCGGGTCTCGCCGGACGACCTCAAGGAATATGGCATGGCCGCGCTGGGCGATGAGCCGCAGACTCTCCAGATCGGCCTGAGTGGCAACCTCAGCCTGGGCGTCGGATTGGAGGGCTCGATAAGCTATGCGATCCCGCTCCACGCCAACCCCGACGGTCGCTATTTCCTCACCAACGGGCTTAGCGCCGGTGTTACCGCGGGAGGCGGGGTGGACGTGTCGGTAGCCCTTACCACCGAGGAAATGCCGACCGAGCACTGGGCTGTCGACAAGGGCCGGAGCGTAAGTTTCTCCGCCAAGGCGGCAGGCCTTTCGGTCGATTTTCCGGAGCGCGAGATCACTCCAAGCGGCTTTACCGTGAGCGGCGGTGTGGGCGCCGGAGTGGATTATGGCGCGGTGATCGTCACCCGCGACCAGTATCTCTACAACTTCTGACCCTGTTGCCCTCCGTTCCCTCGCCGGGACGGGGGCACGGCTGCGATCAACGGAAATCCCCTGGCCCTCGGCTTGCGCCGAGGGCCATCACGCATGCCAGCGGCAGAACTCGGCTTCGACGGCACGGTCCAGCGCATCGCGATAGGCGGCGAAGATGGTGTCGCCGGGCTGCAGCAAGCCATAGCTCACACTGTCCACCTCGTCGGCGGGGATCAGCGCGATCGGGCAGGATACCGGAAGGAGCTGCGAGCCCGATCCGACCTGCAGGGTCGAGAGCAGGCCGTACATCCGCCGTTCGCGAGTGGCGCGGCCCAGCATTATCATGCGGTATTGCCCGTCTTCGCTGGTGATAAGGTAGGTGTGACCGGAAAGGTTCGGCATCGAGACGAAACCCTTCTGGGTGAAGACATTGTCTACCCGCTCGATCTCCGAAAAGCCGAGATGGCCGCGCTCGTCGTCCCAGAAGATCTCGGTGCCATAGGCAAACAGTGCGCCCGGATGGCTGAACGCGGGGCGCAGGGTGAGATAGGTTCCCTCGATCCAGCGCACCGCCGGTCGGCTGTAGGAGCCCATCTCGGCCGGGGCGAGCTGCGGGGCAGGCGAGGCGGTTTCCCCTTGGTCGCGCAGCCGGGTGCCAAGCACGTCCTCGATCCGCACCACGGTCGCCAGCGAAAACGGGCGGCTGCCGGACAGCGCCTTTTCCAGCGTCGAAAGGCTGATCTTGGCCATGTCCGCGAGGGCCTGACGCGAAATCCGCCGACGCGCGAGTTCCTCGCGCAGGCGGGTAGCGATGACCTCGTTGTCGCTGCCCGAAAGGTCGCCCTGGTTCGACATAAGCCTGCCCCTGTCCAAGCCCGTTTGCACAATTCCGCACAAAACCGGACAATCCGTCAAGCAGTTTCATGGCTGTTGCCACAATAGGCCAAAGTCAGACAGCGGCGACCGACAATGGCGGACAATTCGCGTGGCGGTGCGGCATTTCCGGTCCCTAACAGGAAGGCTCCCGAATTGAGGAGCAGTCACCATGCATATGCCAGTTTCTTCCCGACAGGTTCGCCGCGCCCAGGCACGGCTACGGCTCAGGATCGGCGCCGCCGCCCTGCTTGCGGTCGTTCTCGGCGCGGCCCTGTCCGGTCACGTTCGCGCTGCCGAAAGCGGCGATCCCGCTGCGGGCGGCGCGCTGCTGCTGCGGGGCAAGGGTCTCGCAACCGAGATGCCTGCCGTGCGCCTTGGCACCGACATGGATGTGACCGTTACCGGCACGATCATGCGCGTGCGCGTGACGCAGGCCTTCCGCAACACCAGCGGCGAGTGGATGGAGGCGAGCTATCTCTATCCGCTTCCCGACGATGGCGCGGTCGACACCATGAACATGGTGGTCGGCCAGCGCGTTATCGTTGGCGAGATCAAGCGGCGACTCGAGGCGCGCGAAATCTACGAGGAGGCGAAAGCGGCGGGTCAGAAGGCCGGACTTGTCGAAGCCGCGCGCGCCAACCTGTTTCGCACCAATGTCGCCAATGTGGGGCCGGGCGAGACCGTTATCGTCTCGATCGAATATCAGGCGCCGGTGCGCCAGCTTGGCGGCGAATATTCGATGCGACTGCCGCTGGTTGTTGGACCTCGTTACGTTCCGCCGCACACACTGACCGGCGCAACCGGGGTGGCAGATGCCGCCGACGTCACCGCTCCGCTCGCCGGACCGGACCTTGGCGGTTCGCTCAACCCGGTTTCGATCACTGTCCATCTCGCCCCCGGCTTCGATCCGAAGCGGATCGTCAGTCCCTATCACCGCATCGATGTAGACAAGGCGGGCCGGAACGAACGCACCGTTACTCTCGCTAAGGGCGAGGTTCCCGCCGACCGCGACTTCGAGCTGAGCTGGCGCTCGGACAGCGACACACCGACGCTTGGGCTGTTCCGGCAGGACATGGGCGGCGAAAGCTATGTGATGGCGACGATCACGCCGCAAACCTCCGTCGAGGCGACAACGGTTGCGCCGCGCGAGATGGTCTTCGTGATCGACAACAGCGGTTCGATGATGGGCGAATCGATGGCGGCGGCGAAGAAGAGCCTGCTCCATGCACTCTCCACGCTGCGCCCACAGGACAGCTTCAACGTCATCCGCTTCGATGACACCATGACGCAGCTGTTCGAACACGCGACTCCTGCGACCGACGAGCAGGTCAAGCTGGCCCGAACCTTTACCGAAGGGCTGGAAGCGAGCGGCGGCACCGAGATGCTGCCCGCGCTCAAGGCCGCGCTGGTCGATGACGCGCCCGAAGCCGTCACGGTGCGGCAGGTCGTGTTCCTCACCGATGGCGCCCTTTCCAACGAGAAGGAGATGATGGAGGAAATCCTC
>JAGREJ010000060.1:27380-28505 GCA_020446595.1 Novosphingobium sp.
CGCAGCCGGGTGTTCATGGTCGGCATCGGTTCGGCCCCGAACAATTACCTGATGCGCCGCATGTCCGAGGCGGGTCGCGGCACTTACACCAATGTCGGTGACGGCGGCGAAGTCATGCCAAGGATGACCGCGATGCTCGACCGGCTGAAGGCACCCGCGGTGCAGGACCTGACCGTGCGCGTCGAAGGCGATCCGCTCGAACTCACGCCCCGGAACCTGCCCGACCTCTATGCCGGAGAGCCGCTGGTGCTGCTTGGCCGGGGCAAGGCGGTTGGTGGCAAGCTGGTGGTCAGCGGCACCATCGATGGCAAGGTCTGGAGCCAGAGCGTGAAGCTTGATGGGGCGAAGGAAAGCCCTTCCGTCGCGCGCCTGTGGGCAAGTCGCAGTGTCGCCGATGTCGAGGCGCAACGCTGGTCGGGCCAGATTGACGACGAGAGCGCCGACGAAACCATTGCCCGGCTCGGCCTCGCCTATCATCTCGTTACCACGCAGACGAGCCTCGTCGCGGTCGATCGCACGCCTGCGCGCCCCAAGGGCAAGAAGCTGACCCGCGAGGAATTGCCGCTGCTCTTGCCCAAGGGCTGGAGCTTCGAGGGGCTGCTGGGGGGCGATGCGCCTGATCCGGATGCGCAAGCCATGGCGCCCGACCAGCAGCAGGAGCTTGACCTGCCGCAGACGGCCACCGGCTTTCTCGGATCGGTGCTGCGCGGGCTCGCCGCGCTGGTGTCGGGGCTTGGCGGTCTGGCGTTCCTGCGCCGCCGCAACCGTCAGGGAGCATGAAGGTCATGGGCGCGTTCACACCATTCGCCGCCGTCGCCTCGATAGGTCTGTGCATCTACGGCGCGGCGAGCCTGACACAGGGCCTTGCCGTGCCGGTTACGGCACAGGTTGCCCAACAGCGGCTCGACCGACAGTTCGAGGAGCGGCTGGAGCGACAGGCCGTTGCACGCGAGCCAGACGCGGCGTCGCTCGTCCGTGCACAGCCATCGAGGCCTTCAGCCAGCGCCCGGCCGAACGTGACTGTCGCGCCAAAGCCGGCCCCGACGCTGTTCCGGCTCGGTGTCGCCCGGCTCGGCGTGAGCGAGGTCGTCCGTTCGGGCGAGGCGACGCACGAGCGGCTCGCGG
>JAGREJ010000061.1 GCA_020446595.1 Novosphingobium sp.
GTCGCCATTCCCTATGGCACGCTCAATTCGCGCCAGATGACACTGCTCGGCGACATTGCCGACAAGTACGACCGCGGATACGGCCACTTCACCACCCGCCAGAACATCCAGTACAACTGGATCAAACTGGAGCAAACGCCCGACATCCTGGCCGATCTCGCCACGGTGGAAATGCACGCGATCCAGACCAGCGGCAATTGCATCCGCAACATCAGTTCGGATCAGTATGCCGGGGCTGCCGCCGACGAAATCGTCGATCCGCGGCCTTATGCGGAACTGCTGCGCCAGTGGTCGAGTTTCCACCCCGAATTCCTGACCCTGCCGCGCAAGTTCAAGATCGCCGTCATCGCCAGCGAGACAGACCGCGCGGCGATGAAGCTGCACGATATCGGCATCCAGATGGTGAAGAGCGATGCGGGCGAGATCGGTGCGCGCTTCTTCGTCGGCGGCGGCATGGGCCGCACCCCGATGATCGGGCCGATGATCCGCGACTTCGTGCCGCTCGACCAGCTTATCACCTATTCCGAAGCGTGCCTGCGCGTCTACAACCGCTATGGCCGCCGCGATAACAAGTACAAGGCGCGCATCAAGATCCTCGTCCACGAGCTCGGCAAGGAGGAATATACGCGCCAGGTCGAGGAGGAATTCACGCATCTCCTCAAGCAGGGCATCGAGCCCCCGCTCGCCGAGCTGGAGCGGATCAAGGCGCATTTCGTCGATCCGCCGTTCGAAGCGGGCGCGAGCGACGAACTCGACCTCAGCGACCCCGATTTCCGCCTCTGGGTGGAGCGCAACTGCGCGGATCACAAGGCGCCCGGCTACATCATCGCCACGGTCAGCCTGAAACCGGTCGGCGGCATCCCCGGCGATGCCACGTCTGACCAGATCCGGCTCATGGCGCGGCTGGCGAAGGATTACAGCTTCGACGAGCTTCGGGTCACCCATGCGCAGAACATCGTCTTCCCGCATGTCCGCAAGGCCGATCTCTACACCCTGTGGAAGACGCTCGACGATGCAGGGCTTGGCACCGCCAATCTCGACACCGTGGGCGACATTATTGCCTGCCCTGGCCTCGACTATTGCTCGCTTGCCAACGCGCGCTCGATTCCTGTCGCGCAGAAGATTTCCGAACGTTTCGGCTCGGCAGAAAGGCAAGCGGAGATCGGCGAACTCAAGCTGAAAATCTCCGGCTGCATCAATGCCTGCGGTCACCACCACGCAGGCCACATCGGCATTCTCGGCGTCGACAGGAAGGGTGTCGAGAATTACCAGTTACTGCTCGGCGGCAGTGAGGGCGCGGATACCTCGCTCGGGCAGATCACCGGCCCCGGCTTCGACGAGGACGGCATTGTCGCAGCGGTCGAAACCGCAACCAATGTCTATCTGCGCGAGCGCACCGAAGGCGAACGCTTCCTCGATACCTACCGCCGCCTTGGCATGGCTCCGTTCAAGGAGGCGCTCTATGACTGATGCAGACTATCCTCCCCTCCCCCTTGGGGGAGGGGATCGAAGGGTGGGGGTGTGCATGTCCGCCTTGCCCCACCCCGCTGCGACTAGCCTCGTCCTTCGACAAGCTCAGGACTCGGCAAGTCTCGCTACCCCTCCCCTAAAGAGGAGGGGCAAGTCATGACTGATGTCCAGTTCCGCTTCCGCAACGATGAAGAAGCTGGCGATCCGGCTGTCACTGTCGATTCCTTTCTCGACCAGACCAACGCCACTGCCGTGCGCATCGAACCGGGCGACGACGCTCGCGACTTGTTGCCCTTCATAGACCGGCTGCAGCTCATCGAAGTGAACTTCCCCGCCTGGACCGACGGGCGCGGCTATTCCTCGGCCCGTGTGCTGCGCGAGGCAGGCTATACCGGCGAAATGCGCGCCGTAGGCGACGTCGTGATCGACATGCTCGGTCACCTCAGGCGCTGCGGCTTCGACGCCTTCGCACCGGAGCATGGCCTGAACGAAGCCGATGCACAGGCGGCATTCCGGCGTTGGGACAATGTCTACCAGGCGACAGGCGATGGCCGACAGGCGATCTGGGCCAAGAGGCATGGCTGAGACCATGAAGCGCGCGATTGACCGCATCGACACCGGCCCCCGCTTCCGCGAGGCCGATGCCCTGCGGCTCAACCGCATGTTCCAGGGCAGCGATACCCATGAAATGCTTGAAGTGCTGCTGCGAGACAAGCTGGCTGGCGATATTGCCGTCGTCTCCAGCTTTGGCGCCGAAAGCGCCGTGCTGCTGCATCTGGTCGGCCGGATCGACCCCGCGACCCCGGTGCTGTTTCTCGAGACCGGCAAGCATTTCCCCGAAACGCTCGCCTACCGTGACCAGCTGACAGAGCGGCTGGGACTGACAGACCTGCGCAACCTCAAGCCCGATCCTGCGACACTTGCGGACAAGGACGAAAGCGGCCTGCGCTGGTCCTACGACCCCGATGGCTGCTGCGAAATCCGCAAGGTCATTCCGCTCGCCAACGCACTGGGCGCGTTCGATGCCTCGATTACTGGCCGCAAGGCGTTCCAGTCCTCGACCCGTGCCAAGTTGCCGCGCTTCGAGATCGACACCAGCGACGCCATGGGACGGCTAAAGATCAATCCCCTGATCGACTGGGCACCCGAAGACCTCGCGGCCTACGTGGAAGAGCACCATCTGCCCGCCCATCCGCTGGTGGCGCAGGGTTATCCCTCGATCGGTTGCTCGCCATGCACCCACAAGGTCGCCGAGGGCGAGGATGCGCGCTCGGGCCGCTGGAAGGGTTGGGACAAGACCGAATGCGGCATCCATGTGCCCGGCAGTGAAGACGGGGAATTGCCCCCCGGATACGATCCGGCGTTCTAAGCCTCTCAGATTTTCCCTTTCGCTGTCCGCACTCCTGCGCCAGACTGCTCCCGGAAAATGAAAAAACGGGAGAGTGGGACCATGCGTTTTTCGACAGGACTTGCTTTTGCGCTTGGCGCAACGACATTGCTGACAGCGCCGCTAGCGGCTCAGGACAAACCGCTGCCAACCTGGGCAGATCAGATGGAGGCCCTGAAACCGGTCGGCAAGCAAATGCTCGAACTGGCCGAGCGCGACGATACCGAAGCGCGCCGCACCGAAATGAACCAGTATGTGCTGGGCTCGCTTGCGAACGGCTATCTCAACTATGTGCGGGCCGATCCGGCAAAGCCAACCTTCACGCCGCTGTGGAACTACGCCTTCGACTATGGCGGGCCGAACCCAGACTATGCCTACATGTTCACGGTGATCGACCCCAAGGGCATCTATCGCATCTCGGGCTATCGCGGCACCTCGCGGTTCGTCGAGATCACCCAGCAGAACGGCGATTTCACCAGCAAGGCGGTGTACGACGCAACTGCCAAAAACGCCCCAGCGCCAACCAACGATCTCGATCAGCTCACGCTCGATGAAAACCGCTATTTCAGCGTGATCCTGAGCGCCGAGCGGCCCGAAGGATACACCGGCGACTGGTGGCCGCTCATGCCGACAACCGGGTCACTGCTGATGCGCAAGAACGCGGCTGACTGGAAGAAGGAGATCGATCCAAGGATCGCCATCAACCGGCTCGACGAGGCGACGCCGCTGACGACCGAGCAAATGGCGGCGCGGTTTTCCAATCTCAAGAACTGGATCGCGACCCGGATCGAAAGCGAGATTACCCTCACCCGCTACTACCGCGAGCATCACGGCATCAACACGATCAAGAAATCGCAACTGATGGCGGCGACCAATCCCTTCAAGGGGCAGGTCTATCTCGATGGCGCCTTCGAGATAGAGGCCGACGAGGCACTGGTGCTGGAAACGCGCGTGCCGGAAAAATGCCGCTACTGGCAGATTCTTGTCGCCGACGACCGCTTTGCCACGATCAACTGGGTCAATCACCAGTCAAGCCTCAACGATACGCAGGTTCGGCTCGACAGCGACGGCAAGTTCCGTGCGGTAATCTCTGAAAAAGACCCCGGCGTGCCTAACTGGCTCGATACCGCAGGCGAGAAATGGGGCATCATGCAGATGCGCTGGAACCGCTGCAACGAAGCCCCCGACCCGGTGGTCACGAAGATCAAGCTCAAGGATGTGCGCAAGCATGTGCCCAAGGACACGCCGGTGATTACACCCAAGCAACGCAAGGCCGAGCTGCTCGAACGCCGTGAAGCCGCGCAGCTGCGCCAGCTTTGGTGACCCTCGCATGATCAAGGGCGAGAAGATCCTGATAACCGGCCCGGCGGGCCGGATCGCCTCGGCACTTTGCGAAGCGCTCGCGCCGCACAACGAAGTCTGGGGTATTGCCCGGTTCTCGGATCCCGCGAGCCGCGAAAGGATCGATGCACTCGGCGTGACGACCCGCAAGATCGACTATTCGACCGGTGAGTTCGGCGACCTGCCCAAGGACTTCACCTACCTGCTCCACCTTGCGGCGGATTTCAGCGCCACCGATTACGAACGCGCCATCACGGTCAACGCCGAGGGCACCGGGCTGCTGCTGGAGCATTGCAGGAGCGCCAGGACGGCCTTGGTGATGTCCACGGTCACGACCTATAAGCCGCATCCCGATCCGTGGCACGGCTTCGAGGAGGGCGATCCGCTCGGCGATGCGGCGGTGCCGGGTCAGGCGCCCTATTCGATCTCGAAGATCGCCGAGGAAGCGGTGGCGCGCTACTGCGCCCGCTCGTTCAACCTGCCGATCACGATTGCCCGCATGGGCGCGGCCTATGGCCAGCAAGGCGGCATGCCGGTCTGGCACTTGCAGGCGATTGCCGCCGGACAGCCGGTCAAGACCCGCTGGGATCCGATGACCTACAGCCCGATCCACGACGACGACATCGTCGATCAGCTCGAACCCCTGCTGGGCGTCGCCAGCGTTCCCGCGACAATCGTCAACTGGTGCGGCGACGAGGCGGTGAGCGTGCAGCAGTGGACAGCCTGGATCGGCGAACTGCTTGGGGTTGAGCCCAAGATCGAGATCGAGGTCGTTCCCGGTGCATCGGTCGGCTCGGTCGGCGATCCGCGCAAGCGCATTTCGATCACCGGCCCGTGCAAGGTTCACTGGAAGCAGGGCGTGCGCCGCATGGCCGAGCAGTTGTATCCGGACAGGGTCGTCGGCTGAACGAAATCACACCCACCTGTTCTCGCGATACCAGCGCGCCGTCGCCTTCAGCCCCTCGCGGGTTTCGATCTGCGGCTGCCACAGTTCGTGCGGCGGTCTTGCGCCGTGGCTCACCACCCAGTCGGGATGGCTGAAATAGGCGGCCCGATCCGGCGTCAGCTTGGCACGCGAACGCCTCACGAAGCGATCGGCGCGCGCCGCGCGCTGCATCGTGCGTGGCGACAAGCCGATCACGCGCGGCCTTCCGCCCATTGCCCAGCCGATCGCCCGCGCCAGCTCGTAGTGGCTCCAGCCATTCATGCGGCCATCGTCAGGCTCGAAAGTCCGTCCGGTTACATGCTCGCCGCCCGGCACCAGCGCCAGCAGTAGCTGCGCAAGGTCATCGACATGGATGACCGAGGTGCGGCCCTCCCGCGGCATCGGCACGAAACCGAAGCGCGAAACCTTGAACAGTTCGAGCATCTCGGTGTCGCGCGGACCGTAGATCGCCGGTGG
>JAGREJ010000062.1 GCA_020446595.1 Novosphingobium sp.
TGATCGCGCACGGGCTGGCAGGCACCAAGGAGCAGGGCGCCGGCGTGACCTTCCGGCGTTCCAATGCCGGCAAGCGGGACCGCACCTTCGAGCTGGTCGCCGAAGCGCTGCACAGCGAATACGACGCCTACAGCGCCTATACCGGGCGACTGGCGGCCCAGATTCGCCGCACTTCGACCCCGATCTGGCAGAAGAAATACACCTATGCCTTCGGTGTTGAGCTGCTTGGCACGGCGGAACGCGCCTGGGACTACGATCTCGGCCGTAAGGATCGCGAGATCTATTACGTCGGCGGTCTGAATGGCCAGTTCGGTCTGGACCTATCGGATGACCTGCTCGATCCGACCAGAGGATTTCGCGTTACCGCGCTCCTGCAGCCCGAAACCGCGCTTGATGGCGGCATCAATGTCTATTTGCGGGCGCGGCTTGACGCGTCAGCCTACTTTCCTGTCGGCGACAACACTGTCCTGGCGGGCAGGATACGCCTGGGCTCGATTCATGGCACAGACCGTGATGAGGTTCCGCCGTCCCGTCGCCTCTATTCGGGCGGCGGCGGATCGGTGCGCGGCTTTGCCTATCAGAAGCTCGGTCCGCTTGATCCCGATGGCGATCCGGATGGCGGACGCAGCCTGAACGAGGCGTCCGCCGAAGTGCGATACCGGTTCGGCGATTTCGGCGTGGTCGGCTTCGTCGATGCCGGTCAGTCCTACGCCGCTAGCTTGCCGCAATTCTCCGACATCCGCGTGGGTGCGGGTATCGGCGCGCGCTATTACACCAATTTCGGCCCGCTGCGCATCGACCTGGCAACGCCGGTCGATCGGCGGCCGGGCGAGGGTCGTTTCAACCTCTATGTCTCGATCGGGCAGGCATTCTGATGACCGATCCCGAAACCGAAGCGCCCGAGATGGCGGTCGAAAGCGAGGAACAGACGGTCTCCCGCTCTCCCGCCCGGCGCCTATTGCGCGTGGTGGGACTGGCAGTGCTCGGCATTGTTGCACTGGTCGCCGTGTTCCTCGGCCTGCTCGATACAGGACCGGGCAAGCGGATTGTCGCCGACCGGATCGCCGCGCTCGAATTCGAGAACGGGATGCAGATCGAGGTCGGGCGGATCGAGGGATCGCTCTATGGCAGGATGATCGTGCGCGACCTGTCGGTGAAGGACCCGAAAGGCGAGTTTCTCTATTCGCCCGTGGTCAGGGTCGACTGGCGGCCCTTTGCTTATTTGTGGAGCCACATCGACATACGCAGCGCGACGGCCGAGCGCATGATTTTGCGTCGCGTGCCCGAGTTCAGGGAAGTCCCGGACACAGGCGAGCCACTGCTGCCCGATCTCGACATCGACGTGGGCAAGCTCAAGATCGCGCGCCTGATCGCCGAAAAGCCGGTGACGGGCGAACGACAGATCGCGACAGTCTCCGGCAAGGCGCACATTGCAAGTGGCCGCGCGCAGGTCTGGCTCGACGGCCGCACTCTCAAGAGCGGTGGGAATAGCGGCGGCGATTTTGTGAAGCTCGTGCTCGACGCCGTTCCGGAAGCCGAACGACTGGCGCTGCAAATCGATGTGAAGGCGCCGCAGGGCGGCGTGATCGCAGCTCTGGCCGGTTTCACCGAGCCGGTGGCCATCAACGCGAAGGGCAGTGGCGACTGGAAGAAGTGGGACGGCAATCTCGATGCGACATATGGCAGCAAGCCGATGGCCCGTCTGGCGCTGGCTGCTCGCGATGGCACGGTGAGCGCCAAAGGGCCGCTCCAGCTCGCGGGTTTCCTGACCGGCCCGACCGCCAATCTGCTTTCACCGGTCTCGCAACTCGATCTCGAAGCGGTGCTTGGCGAGCGCAGCGCAGTGGTCGCCGGGAACCTGACCAGCGATGCCATGCGGCTCAATGCAAATGGCAATGTCGATCTGTCCGACAACACATTCGACGGACTCAAGCTGGCCTTCGTCTTGCTGCGTCCTTCGGCGCTGGCGGAAAACCTTTCGGGTAGCGGTATGCGCGCCATGCTGACGCTGGACGGCGCGTTTTCCGCGCCGCGCGTGGCCTATACCATCAATGCCAGCCGGATCGCGATGAACGACATGGGGCTGGAACAGTTCGCCGCGAAGGGGAATGCGCGCGTCGATCCCGACCGGATACTGATTCCGGTCAGCGCCACCGCGCGGCGGATCACCGGGCTGGACACAGTCGCGGGCGGTTCGCTCGCCAATGTCCGCCTCGACGGCGATATCGCAGTGCAGGGCGCGCGCATGCTTTCGGACAACATGCGTGTGCGCTCCGACCGGATCGATGCCAGGTCCACGCTGCTCGCGAACCTCGAAACCGGGCTTTACGCAGGCGCGATCAATGGAAGGATCGACGACTATCGCCTCGAAAGCGTCGGCATTTTCAATGTGGAAACCGATGTCGATCTGGAAAGCGACCGGCGCGGATTCGCGCTGGCGGGCAAGGTGCGGGCGCGTTCGACGAAGCTGCTCAATGCGAGCGTCCGGGAATATCTGGGCGGCAATTTCGTGGCCTCGTCCGACGTGCGCTATGGTGGCGACGGTGTGGTGCGCTTCGCCAACCTGCGGCTCGAAGCGCCGGACCTGAGGGTGACGGGCGGCGGCGGCAGCTATTCGCCTGACGGGCGGATCGCGCTCACCGCCGATGGCGTATCCGACCGTTACGGTAGACTGGGCGTGCGCGTTGCCGGAACTCTCGACAATCCCGATGCGCGAGTCACGGCGGATCGGCCAGACCTCGGCATCGGGCTTGCCAATCTCGAAGCGAGGATCACCGGTGCGCGCAATGGATACCGGCTCGATCTGACCGGTGACACCGACTACGGGCCGCTCAGCGCCGATGTGACGCTCGGCACGCGCGGTGCCATGCGGATCGAGATCGAGCGCGCGAACCTGTCCAACGTCGATTTCACCGGATCGCTGACGCAAACGCGATCCGGCCCCTTCGCGGGCACATTGCGCGCCAGCGGCAACGGGCTGGGCGGGGTGGTCACTTTGGCTGCGGCGGGACGCTATCAGCAGGCGGATTTCCACCTGCGCTCGACCGGCACGAGGTTTGATGGGCCTGCCCGGTTCAGGATCGGCTCGGCCATCGTCGATGGTCGCGCCGTGCTCTATGACCGTCCCGAAGTGGTTGCGAACGTACAGATTGCGCGCAGCCGTTACGGATCGTTCTTCATCAACGCCCTGCGCGCCGACATCGACTATCGGGGTGGCCGGGGCCGTGCGAAGGCCCTGCTCGAAGGGCGCAGCGAAGTTCCGTTCCGCGTCGCGCTCAACGCGCAGATGGAGCCAAAGCTGTGGCGCGTGGCGCTCGATGGCAAGGCGCGCGGAATTGCCTTCAAGACCCTGTCCCCGGCGCGGATCGTTCCCGGCAGGGGAACCTACGAGTTGCTGCCGACCACGATCGGCGCGGGAGGCGGCACCATTCGTCTCGCGGGCGATTACGGGCGCGGCCTGAAACTGCAAAGCCGGATGGAAGGCGTCGACATCGCTCTGCTCAATGCCTTCATGCCGGGCTCGGGTCTGGGCGGAAAGGCATCGGGCAGCATCGATTTCGCGCAGGCCAGCCCGTCCGCCTTCCCGCGCGCAGATGCTCGGCTGCATCTCGATAATTTCACGCGCACGAGCGCAGCGGTGGTCAGCCAGCCGGTCGATGTGAATTTCGTGGGCAAGCTGCTGGCCGATGGCGGCGAGGCGCGCGCGGTCTTCCGCCTGCGGGGCAGTGTGATCGGGCGAATGGTCGCCAGCCTGAGACCGCTGGGACCGGGCGGAGGCGACTGGACCACCCGTCTCCTGGCGGCGCCGCTCGGCGGCGGCATTCGCTACAACGGTCCCGCCGAGGCGCTGTTTTCGCTGGCGGGTCAGCCGGGGCAATCCCTGTCGGGCTCGCTCGGTCTTGCTGCCGATTTCGGCTGCCGGGTCAGCGATCCGTGCCTGAGCGGTGTGGTGCGCGGCAAGGGCCTGACCTATGAGAACCAGCAATACGGAACCCGGCTGACGAAGATGGACCTTGTCGGGCGTTTCGATGGCGATCACCTGAACATCGAGGATCTCAAGGCGAGTGCCGGTAACGGTACGCTTCAGGCTTCGGGCACTGTCGGGCTGGCCGCTGCCGCTGGCTATCCGATGGACATCGCCATCGCACTGGAACGGGCGAGGCTCGCGCGGTCCGATGCGCTTTCGGCGAGCGCGACCGGGAAATTGCGCCTGACCAAGGTCGCGGGGCAGAGCGCCCTGCTGTCGGGCGAGGTGCGGCTGCCGGAAACCCGCTACAAGATCGTGCGCGAAGGCGCGGCGGCGGTGCCGCGGTTGAGCGGCGTCACATTCAAGCCGCGCCGCAGACGCGAGCGTATTACCGGCGACGAGCCTGCCGAACCGATTGCGAGCATATTCGATTCCCTGCGGCTCGATATCGACGTGACCGCGCCCGAGAAGCTCTATGTTTCGGGCATGGGTCTGGAATCGGAATGGAGCGCGCGCTTCACCGTGGGCGGGACCAGCACCGCGCCGACAATGTTGGGAAATGTCAGGCTGATTCGCGGCACGCTGGGGTTTGCCGGTCGCTCGTTCGAACTTGAGGAAGGCGTGATCGATTTCACCGGCGGGCGCGAGCTCGATCCGCGTCTGCGGCTAGTCGCCAGTGAAGATGTCGAGGACGTGCTCGTGCGGGTGAATGTCGGCGGTCGCGCGACCAACCCCGAAATAGCCTTCAACTCGGTTCCCGGACTGCCGCAGGACGAGATCATGTCGCGCATCCTGTTCGGCAGTTCGATTGCCAATCTTTCGGCTATTCAGGCAGTGCAACTGGCAAGCTCGCTCAATGCGCTGCGCGCCAGCGGCGGCGGGCTCAATCCGCTTGGCAAGCTGCGCTCGGCAGCGGGGATCGACCGGTTGCGCATTCTGGGCGAGGACGAAAAGACGGGACGTGGCACCGCGCTTGCCGCCGGCCAGTATATTACCGACGATGTCTATATCGAACTCATCACCGACGCGCGCGGCTTCACCGCGACGCAGTTGGAAGTGGCGATCACGCCGTGGCTCTCGGTGCTGAGCGAAGCGAGCGGTTCGGGTCTCAGCAGCGTGAACGTGCGGGTGAGGAAGAACTACTGATGCGCGCGGCTTGTCTACTGCTTGCAATGGCGTTGCAGTG
>JAGREJ010000063.1 GCA_020446595.1 Novosphingobium sp.
GGCGATTGGTCGATATCGATGATCTTGTCGAGCTGTTCCAGCCCCTCGATGCGGTCATGCTCGGACGGCGCCTCGCGCGTCCCCATCAGCTTGCGGGCCGCGGCGCGATAGACCGTGTCGATGAGCAGTGTGGACTTACCCCCGCCGGACACGCCGGTGACGCAAGTGAACAGTCCGAGCGGTATCTCGGCATCGACATTCTTGAGGTTGTTGGCCCGCGCACCCTTCACCTTTATGGCGCGGCCCTTCTCGGATTTGCGCCTCACACCCGGCACCGGCACCTGCTGGAACCCGGTTAGATATTGTCCGGTCAGCGAATGGGGATTGGCCATGATCTCGGCAGGCGTGCCCTGCGCCACGATTTCTCCGCCATGCACCCCCGCACCCGGCCCGATATCCACGACATAGTCAGCCAGCCGGATTGCATCCTCATCGTGTTCGACGACGATCACCGTGTTGCCGAGATCGCGCAGATGTACGAGCGTTTCGAGCAGGCGGGCATTGTCGCGCTGGTGCAGGCCGATGGAAGGCTCGTCCAGCACGTAGAGCACGCCCGTGAGACCGGAACCGATCTGCGACGCCAGCCGGATGCGTTGGCTCTCACCGCCCGACAACGTGCCCGAGGTGCGCGACAGGTTGAGATAGTCGAGTCCCACGTCCACGAGAAATTTGAGCCGCTCGCGGATCTCCTTGAGAATGCGCGCGGCGATCTCCTGATCCTTCGGCTTCAGCGTGCCGAGCAGGGAGTCGAACCACAAGTTCGCCTCACGGATCGACATGGCTGTGATTTCGCCGATGTGCTTGGCGCCCACCTTGACCGCCAGCGCCTGCGGCTTGAGCCGGTAACCATTGCATGCACTGCACGGATGGTCGGACTGGAAGCGTGACAACTCCTCGCGCATCCACTCGCTGTCGGTTTCGCGCCAGCGCCGCTCGATGTTGCCGATCACGCCCTCGAACGGCTTCTTGGTCTTGTAGCTGCGGATACCGTCGTCATAGGTGATGGACACCTCAGTCTCGCCCGTGCCGAACAGAACGGCGTCGCGCGCCTTCTTCGGCAGGTCTTTCCATGGCGTCGTCATGGCGAACTTGTAGTGCTTGGCCAGCGCCTCCAGCGTCTGGGTGTAATAGGGCGACGTGTTGCCGGTCTTTGCCCACGGCACAATGGCCCCTTCACGCAAGGACAGCGTGTTGTCGGGCACCACGAGGTCCGGTTCGAAATGTAGTTCGGTGCCGAGCCCATCACACTTTGGGCAGGCGCCGAACGGGTTGTTGAACGAGAACAGCCGCGGCTCGATCTCATCGATCGAGAATCCGGAGACCGGGCAGGCGAAGCGCTCTGAAAACAGGATGCGCTCATGGGTCTCGTTCTTTGACTTGTTGGCGCTGTCCTCCGCCGTCTGCGATGGCGGCAGCGGCTTGTCGGCAAATTCGGCAATCGCCAGTCCGTCCGCGAGTTTCAGCGCCGTCTCGAAGCTGTCAGCCAGGCGCGTGGCGATGTCGGATCGCACCACGATCCGGTCCACCACCACGTCGATGTCGTGCTTGAATTTCTTGTCGAGGGCAGGGACGTCCGAAATCTCGTGGAAGGCGCCATCCACCTTCACGCGCTGGAAGCCCTTTTTCTGCAGGTCCGCCAGTTCCTTCTTGTATTCGCCTTTGCGTCCCCGCACGATCGGCGCCAGCAGATAGAGCCGCGTCCCTTCGTCCAGCGCCATCACGCGGTCGACCATTTGAGTGACCGTCTGGCTCTCGATGGGCAGTCCCGTGGCGGGCGAGTAGGGCACGCCGATCCGCGCGAACAGCAGGCGCATGTAGTCGTAGATTTCGGTGACCGTGCCCACCGTCGAGCGCGGGTTGCGGCTCGTAGTCTTCTGTTCGATGGAGATCGCCGGCGACAGACCGTCGATCTGGTCGACGTCCGGCTTCTGCATCATCTCCAGGAATTGCCGGGCATAGGCCGACAGCGACTCCACGTAGCGCCGCTGCCCCTCCGCATAGATCGTGTCGAACGCCAGCGACGACTTGCCGGACCCCGACAGCCCGGTGAAGACGATCAGCCGGTCACGTGGCAGTTCAAGGGAGACGTTCTTCAGGTTGTGCTCGCGCGCACCCTGGACGGAGATGACTTTCTTGAGCTCAGGCATGGAGAGTGACTAGACCAAAAGGTGAACATGAGCAAGATTGCTGACGCATGATGACAGGAAATACGGTCAGCAGATGGCAGCAGTTCAACGGATGTCCACAACGAACCGCGGGGGCTGACCAAAATCTGCTCAGGCTGTCTCCGGCGGGGGGATGGCCCCCTTGCGCTCGACGATCAGCCGGTAGGCTTCTGGCTCACGATGGCGCGAGAAATCGAAAATCGTCTCGCGGTAGCGCTTGCCAATGTCGAGGTCGGCAGCCGCGGTGATCACCTCGTCGCCGATTGTCGACGCCATGGCCACGATTTCGCCCGACGGCGCGATGATCGCACTCTGCGCCAGCATCTTTGATCCTTCCTCGACGCCGCATTTGGCTGTACCGACAACCCATGTGGCGTTCTGGTAGGCGCCCGCCTGCATCGAGAGATGGTTATGGAAATTCGTCAGTGCATCAATGTCGCCATGGCCGGTGTGATCATAGGGCGTGTTGTAACCCAGCATCACCATGTCTACGCCCTGTAATCCCATCACGCGGTAGGTTTCGGGCCATCGCCGGTCATTGCAGATGCACATGCCCATGACGCCGCCGAATGCCCGCCACACCGGAAAGCCGAGGTTGCCCGGCTCGAAATAGCGCTTCTCCAAATGCTGATGCGCGCGGCCCGGCTGCGGTTCCGCGTGGCCCGGCAGATGGACCTTGCGGTACTTGCCGGTGATGTTGCCAGCGCGATCCACGAGGATGGACGTATTGAAGCGGCGCTTGTGCCCATTCTCCAAAATCAATTCCGCGTAGCCGATGTAGAACCCGATGCCGAGCCGCTTGGCCGCGTCAAACAGTGGGGCCGTCTCATTGTTGGGCATAGCGGCTTCGTAATAAGAGTCGAGTTCGGCTTCATCGTCGATCACCCAACGGGGAAAGAATGTGGTGAGCGCCAGTTCCGGAAAGACCACAAGTTCGGCGCCACGGCTCTTCGCTTCATTCATCAAGTCCAGAAGACGCGTCATCACCTGCGCGCGGCTCTCCGATTTGGCGATCGGCCCCATCTGGGCCGAGGCAACACGAATGATACGGCTCATTCTTTGCTTCTCCTCACTCTGGCGCTGCTGCGCGTCTGGTCAGACTGGTTAACATCGCGCCGTCCGCAAGAAAACCCGCAAGCCATGTGGGGCAGCCCTGCACCAACGGCCCGCAGCGCCAACCTATTCCTCGATCCGCCAGTGCGGCCGAGGGTGCCGAATCGCAGATCGGTCTGGTTAAAGCAGCGTCAGATGCCTTTCGTTCCAAGCACACCGAGCGCCGCGTGATTCACTTCGACATTCTCCGCCAGACCTTCGGTTACGAGTCCTACCGGCCGGGCCAGGAGCCCATCGTCGATGCGCTGGTGGCGGGCCGCAACGTGCTCGCCGTCATGCCGACGGGCGCGGGCAAGAGCCTGTGCTATCAACTCCCCGCCCTTGCCGGCGAAGGCCTGACCATCGTCGTCTCGCCGCTCATCGCGCTGATGCAGGACCAGGTCGACGCGCTCGCCGAGCTCGGCGTCCGCGCCGCCTTCCTCAACTCATCCCAGTCGCCCGACGAGCAGCGCGCCACCGAGCGGGCCCTCGCCGAGGGGCGCCTCGACCTGCTCTATGTCGCGCCCGAGCGCCTCTTGACCGAGCGCTGCCTCGCCATGCTGCGCGCCGCCGATCTGGCGCTCTTTGCCATCGACGAGGCCCATTGCGTCTCCCAATGGGGCCACGACTTCCGTCCCGACTACCGTCAGCTCTCCCAGCTCGCCGATCTCTTCCCGCATGTGCCGCGCGTCGCGCTGACCGCGACGGCCGACGAGCGCACTCGCGCCGAGATCGTCGCCGAGCTCGGCCTCGAGCGTGCCGATCGCTTCATCGCGAGCTTCGACCGGCCGAACATCCAGTACCGCATCGAGCCGAAGGCGCAGGCGTTCGGCCAGCTGCTCTCCCTCATCCGGTCGGAGCATCCGGGCGAGGCGGGCATCGTCTACTGCCTCTCGCGCAACAAGGTCGAAGCGACTGCGGAGTGGCTCAACCACAATGGGGTGCGGGCCTTTCCCTACCATGCCGGGATGGACGCCCGGGCCCGCGCGGCCAATCAGGACGTGTTCCTGAAGGAGGACGGGGTCTGCCTCGTGGCGACGGTCGCCTTCGGCATGGGCATCGACAAGCCCAATGT
>JAGREJ010000002.1 GCA_020446595.1 Novosphingobium sp.
ACCGAAACCGACGTGTCCCAGCGAGCGGTATGGAAGCTCGGCCCGGCAAAGCTCTCCATGCCCGGAATCTCGGGCAACTTTGGATCGCGCAGGCGTCCCGGAGCGCCGATGACCACGTCCGCCTCGTAGCTCGACCCGTCAGCGGTCGTCACCGTCCAACGCGCGCCATCAAACCGCGCGTGGGCCACGTCCTTGCCATAATCGATATGGTCAAGGACGCCGTGGCGCCTGGCGACATCGTGGTAATAGCGCCAGATGTCCGGTCCCTTGGCATAGCGCGTCTTCCACGCCGGATTGGGCGCGAACGAATAGACATAGACGTGCGCCGGAACGTCGCAGGCGACACCGGGATAGACATTGTCGCGCCAGGTCCCGCCAAGCGTCTCTGCCTTTTCGAGAATGACGAAATCGCGCCAGCCGCGCTCGCGCAGCTTGATGCCCGCCAGAATGCCCGAGACGCCCGCACCGATCACGACCACCTTCGGCCCCTTCGGACCGAAGCCTGTGTCAATCGTGGCCTGTTCTTGCGTGGCCTTCCCGTGCATCCGGTCTTCCCGTCAGCTGATCTCCACGCCCGGCATGCCATTTGCGCGCCATTCGCGCAACTTGTCGGAGTAGTGCTTCAATGGTCCGAGATAGATGGACAGTTTCATGCGCGAAGGATCGCGGTTGCCCTCGCCATTGAGCCAGCTGGGCGTGCATTCCTTCATCTGGTCATAACCGTACTGGAAGCCGGTCATGATCCAGTTCCACCATTCCTCCTCCGCTTCGGGAGTCGGTTCGATCAGGGTGGCCTGACGCTCCTTCAGGGCGCTGACGACTTCTCCGACATGCTCGGCATGATCCTGCAGCGAGTGGACGATGCTGGTGGCGAACCCGCCCTGCGCGCCGCTGTAGAGGAAAGCGTTGGGGAAACCGCGCGAAAGCAGGCCATGGAGCGTGTGGGCCTGAGTGCCTTCTGCCCAGTCTTCGGACAGGCTCTTGCCGTCCCTGCCGTAGAGCTCGAAATGCATCCGGCTCTTGTACATCGTGCCCGTCTCGAAGCCGGTGGCGAAGACGATGATATCGACCGGATATTCCTTGCCCTGCACGACGATCCCGGTGGGCGTCACCGCCTCGATCCCCTGTCCGTCGGTATCGAGCAGTTTGACATTGTCGCGGTTGAATGCGGGCAGATAGTCGTCGTGGAAGCAGGGGCGTTTGCACCACATGTCATACCACGGCTTGAGCGCCTCGGCCGTGTCCTTGTCCTCGACGATGTCCTCGATCCGCGAGCGCCAGCGGTTCATGATCTCGACATCGGCGAGCAGGCGCTGATCGTCCGGCAATTTGGTCTTGTCCACGCCGCCGTTCGCCATCTCGCCGCGATAGACCTCGGTCCACGCGTCGCCGACCATGTCCTCGTCGAGGGGCAGGCCAGACGTCATGGCGGTGAAGTTCCACATCCGCTCCTGCTGCCAGCCCGGCTCCTGGTTGAAGAACCAGTCCGGATCGGTCTGGCAATTGTTGCGCACGCCCACCGCCGAGGGTGTGCGCTGCACGACATAGACCTGCTCGGTGATCGGCGCGATCGTGGGCACGATCTGAACCGCGGTCGCCCCCGTACCGACAACCGCCACCTTCTTGTCGCCAAGTTTGGTCGGAAGCTCGGTCGGTCCGCCGCCGGTTACGGCGTAGTTCCAGCGTGCGGCATGAAAGGCATGGCCCTTGAAGGTCTCGATGCCGGGGATGCGCGGAAGTTTTGCCTTATGCAGGATGCCGCCGGCAACGACGATGTAGCGCGCCCTGAGCTCGTCGCCCCGGTCGGTCTTCACGATCCAGCGGCGGGCTTCGTCGTCCCAGTGCGCCTCATGGCTCTCGGTCTGGAACAGGGCCTTGGAATAGAGATCGTACTTCTCGCCGAGCAGCTGGCACTGCCTGAAGATTTCCGGCGCCTTGGAATACTTCTCGGACGGCATGAAGCCGGTTTCCTCGAGCATCGGAATATAGACGTAGGCTTCCACGTCGCACATGCAGCCGGGGTAGCGGTTCCAGTACCAGGTGCCGCCGAAATCGCCGGCGCGGTCGAGGATGCGCATGTCGGTCACGCCATTCTGGGCAAGCCGTACGGCAGTCGTCAGCCCGCCGATCCCGGCGCCGATGATGACGACGTCGGTGTCCTCGATGACAGGGTCGCGGGTGAAGCCCGGCTCAACGAAAGGATCGCGGTCGAATTCCGCCCAATCGTCGGTCAGTTCGCGATATTGCGCAGTGCCGTCGGCACGCAGGCGCTTTTCGCGCTCCACGCGATATTTTTCGAGAACTTCCTCGGGCGTCATCGTTTGATTCGAATCGCTCATTCCAGCCTTGCCTCTTCCCGGCCCACACTTTTCGGCTTGCGGTCGTAACCGCGCCTTGCGGCTCATATGGCAGCGCACGACGTGCATTGCCACGATTTCCGCGGTGTTTTTGCCGAGCGGGCCTGCTTTCGCAAGGCGACGCCCCGGTCAGCGGTGCAAATCCGTAAATATGAAAATGATCGAAGATGCCGTTGCATTGCCGGTGCGTCGGGCTATCCACGCTGGCTGAGCCATAAAGGCAAGGCGGGAGAGAACCATGACACAGACCATCGATCCAAACGGCAAGACCGTCGTCGTGACCGGAGCGGCGAGCGGCATAGGCCGCGAGATCGCGCGCCAGATGGCGGACCTTGGCGCGATGGTCGTGATCGCCGACATCAATCAGGCTGGGCTCGACGCCCTCGCCAGCGAACTTGAGGGCAAGGGCACCAAAGTGCTCTCCCGCATGGTCGACATGGCCGACCTTGCCGCGGTCGATGCCTTCGGCAAGGAAGCGATGGACTGGGCGCAGGGCACCATGGCGCTGGTATACGCCAACGCCGGGATTCACGGCATCACGTCGGGAATCGATCCCGACATGGAACTGTTCGAGAAGGTCATCGCGGTGAACCTGATGGGGCCGATCTACATGTCGAAAGCCTTTGTGCCGCGTCTGGTCGCACAAGGCATCCCGGCGCAATTCGTCATTACCGGATCGCAGGCGAGCTTCCTCGCCGCGCCGGGCATTTCCCCCTACGTCGCGGCCAAGCACGGCCTGTGGGGCTTTGCCGACTCGCTGCGGATCGAACTCGCCATGGAGCAGAGCCCGGTGAGTGTCTCGCTGGTCGCGCCGAGCCGCGCCGATACCGGCATTACGCGCCAGCGGCTCGACGAGTATCGCGAGCAGGGCGGCGACAAGGCGGTCGAGGACTACATCGCCTCGATGGTCGGGCCGGAAAAGATCGCCGAAGTGGCGGTGCGCGAATCGATGAAGCGTGCGTTCTGGATCATCCCGTCGCACGAGCCGACACTGGAAATGTTCAAGGCGCGCGCCGATGCGATCATCGAAGCGATGCCGGCAGGCGAAATCAAGGTCTGACAGCACACGGGAATTCTGGGAGAGCATTGAATGGAAATCGACCTCAACAATCTCGCGGTCGTGGTGACCGGCGCGGCCTCGGGCATCGGTCGGGCGACAGCCCTCGCCTTCGCGGCGAATGGCGCGCGAGTTTTCGCAGTCGATGTCAATGAAGCAGGCCTCGCCGAAACTGCGGAAATGGCAGGCAACGGTTCGGTGACGACGCACAAGGCAGACCTGCTCGATCCGACCAATTGCAAGCCTGTTATCGACGCGGCGGTCGCCAAGCTGGGTCGTCTCGATGCCCTGTGCAACATCGCCGGCGTCCTGAAGATCGAGGCACTTGAGGATGTTACGCCCCAAACCTGGGACTTCATCTACGGCGTCAACGTGCGCGCGCCGTTCTTTCTCAGCCAGGCAGCCATGCCGCACCTGCTCGAGAGCAACGGGGCCATCGTCAACATCTCTTCGGCCACTGCTTTCAGGGGCTATGCCTATGTGACCGCCTATACGTCGAGCAAGGCGGCGATCGCCCACATGACCAAGTCGCTACAGGCCGAAGTCATCAAGTCCGGCGTCAGGATCAACGCCATCGCGCCGGGAACGGTGAACACACCGATGGGAACCGAAGGCGGCGGCGGATCGTTCGACAAGTTCGACATGGAGCTGTTTGCCCGGATGATGCAGGTCCGCCCCGGATCACCCCCTGAGAGCTATACGGACATCATCCTCTATCTCGCCTCGCCGCAGAACCAGATCATTCGCGGCGCGGTGCTCAACGTCGACGACGGAATGGACGCGACCTGAGTTCCACGACAAATCCTTACCGTTCGCCCTGAGGGACACGACTGGAGGTGGTTCGGACTTTTCCGCTCCGCCCCGGCGATGGGTGAAGGCGATGGACTCGCACTGCTTGTTCGGAATACGAACGCTCCCGTATCAATAGTGACGAACGGGAGACGGCGAGATGGCGGAAGCGGACGCGGCAATAGTTGACAGCGACTGGTCGGCGCAGATGCGCGCCTCGGTCAATGCGCTCGATCCGGTGGTGGCGCTGCTCGCGCTGGTCCACCTGACCGGCGACCGCACCCTGCTCGCCACCCATGGCCCTGCCTTCGATGGCGTGCCGCGGAGTGGCGGTTCGTCGTTTTCGGCCAAGGCCGCACAGGCTCCCAAGGAACCCGATGCTGCGATTGTCGCGGACATCCGCGCGCGGCTCATCGCGGTGATGGAAAGCGAGCCGACCGCGGTCATCACCACGCCGGACCGCGCGCTGTTCAAGCAGATGGCGGAGTTCTGCATCGACGCCCCGATCTCGCCTGACGGTCTCGGCATGGGACGCGAGGCCGCCGGATTCGTGGTCGGTGAAGGCGGGATCGAAGCCACCAAGGTTCCGCCCGACGACTTCGAGGTGCTGATCGTCGGCGCAGGCATGATGGGCATTGTTGCCGCCGTCCGGCTCAAGCAGGCGGGCTTCCGCTACAAGATCATCGAGCGCAATACCGGCGTCGGCGGGACATGGTTCAACAACACCTATCCCAATGTCGCGGTCGACACGCCGAGCGTCGAATACTCGATCTCGTTCGCGCAAAATTCGTCCTGGTCGAAATACTACCCGCGCGGCGGCGAATACCGCGAATATCTCGATGGCGTGGCCCGCAAGTACCGCATTTTCGACGAGATCGATTTCGAGACCGAGTTCACCGGTTGCAGGTGGGATGCAGATGCGTTGCAGTGGGTTGTCACCACCCGGCGCGGCGGCGAGGAGGTCACCTATCGCGCCCGCGCCGTGGTCATGGCTCTCGGATTCCTCACCCGCCCCTCGTTTCCCGATGTCGAAGGACTTGACCGTTTCAAAGGGCCAGTCCTTCACGGTGGCTACTGGGACGACAGCGTCGACCTTTCAGGCAAGAAGATCGTCGTCGTCGGCACCGGGGCCAGCTCGGCGCAGATCAGCACCGGGCTTGCCGACCGTGCCAGCCACCTGACCGTCATCCAGCGCCAGCCCAATTACATGATGCCCGATCCGCGGGTGATGCAGAACGTCGATCCGAACGAGCTATGGGCGCTGGAGAACATCCCATACGTTACCCAGTGGTCGCGCCTGCAATGGTTCTCCTCGATGATGACGCGGACGACTACGCCCGCCATGATCGACCCGGAATTCCGCGCGAAGACCGGTGGCGTATCGCCAACAAACGAAGCCGCTCGCCAACTTTCAATCAGCTACATGGAAAGCAAGCTCGCCGCCCGGCCCGACCTGATCGAGAAAGTGCGGCCCGATTTTCCCTTCTTCGCCAAACGCCCAATCCTCGATTGCGGATACTACGACACCTTGCTGCGCGACGATGTCGATCTGGTGCAAGGCGAACTGAAGAATTGCGAGGAGGACGCCATCGTCCTCAGCGACGGCACGCGGATCGAATGCGACGCGCTGGTCCTCGCGACCGGCTACACACTCGAATACTTCTCCGATTTCGACATCGCGGGACGCGACGGTGTGGTTCTGCAGGACCTATGGAACCCGATCCCCCATGCCTATAAGGGCATGGAAGTGCCTGGCTTCCCCAATTTCTTCATCACCGCCGGACCGAACTCCGCCCTCGCCTCCTCGCACACCGTTCTGGCCGAACAGCAGGTCCACTATGTCGTCAAGTGCCTCAAGCGCATGGTCGAGGACGACCTCGCGACGATGGAAGTGACGCAGCAGGCCTGCGACGCGTTCAATGACATGCTGCAGGAGCGGATGGAAAACACCATCTGGATCCAGAGCGGCAGTGCCCACGGCTATTACCGGCACCACACCGGCAAGATCGTGCTCGCCTTCCCCGGCCCCAATGTCGAATACTGGAAGATGTTGCGCCGCCCCGAGATGTCCGACTATGCGGTTGAGCCTAACGCGGGCTGAAGGCGCAGGGGACTGGAATGGCGGGATTGTGGTTCGAACAGTTCGAGCAGGGGCAAACCTTCGAGCACGAAGTGCGTAAGACCATCCTCGAAGCCGAGAACATGATGTTCTCGACCATGACCTGCAATCCGGCGCAGCTTCACATCGACCATGCCTATGC
>JAGREJ010000064.1:0-1249 GCA_020446595.1 Novosphingobium sp.
GCGCCGCGACTGGCAGTAATAGTCCCGCTTGGGCGTTGCCCGCGCCAGGATCTCGATCTGCCGGTCATTGAGGCCGAAGCGCCGATAGATCGCAGTGATCTGCGGCTCGATCGCGCGTTCGTTCGGCAGCAGCAGCCGTGTCGGGCAGCTTTCGATGATGGCAGGCGCGATATTGCTGCCGTCGATATCCGAGAGCGACTGGGTGGCGAAGATGACGGAAGCGTTCTTCTTTCTGAGCGTCTTCAGCCATTCGCGCAGCTGGTTGGCGAACCCCTCGTCATCAAGCGCCAACCAGCCTTCGTCGATGATAAGCAGAGTTGGCCGACCGTCGAGCCGGTCGCCGATGCGATGAAACAGATAGGCCAGCACAGCCGGCGCAGCTCCTGTGCCGACCAGTCCCTCGATTTCGAAGGCTTGCACATCGGCGTGGCCGAGATGTTCGGCCTCGGCATCGAGCAACCTGCCATAGGCACCGCCGATGCAATAGGGTCGCAGCGCCTGTTTCAAATCGTTGGATTGCAACAGGACCGCAAGGCCGGTGATGGTGCGCTCGCTGACGGGTGCGGATGCGAGCGAGGTCAGCGCCGTCCAGATATGCTCCTTCACCTCCGGCGTGATTGTCATGCCCTCGCGCATCAGGATGGCAGCGATCCAGTCAGCGGCCCATGACCGCTCATAGGCATCATCAATTCGCGCGAGCGGTTGCAGGGAGACGGAAACCTCCGATCCCTCGGTCAACCCGCCGCCGAGGTCATGCCAATCGCCGCCCATGGCGAGCGCGGATGCCCGGATCGATCCCCCGAAATCGAAGGCGAAGATCTGGCTGCTGTCATAGCGGCGGAATTGCAGCGCCATCAGCGCCAGCAGCACGGACTTGCCTGCGCCGGTCGGGCCGACGACGAGGGTATGGCCCACGTCGCCGACATGAAGGGAAAGCCGGAACGGCGTCGAACCTTCGGTCTTGCCGTAAAGCAAGGGGGGCGCTCCGAGGTGTTCGTTCCGTTCCGGCCCCGCCCACACGGCCGATAGCGGGATCATGTGGGCAAGGTTTAGCGTCGAGATCGGTGGCTGCCGGACATTGGCGTAGGCATGTCCGGGGATCGAGCCGAGCCAGGCATCTACGGCGTTGACGGTTTCGGGCATCGCTGTGAAGTCGCGGCCCTGAATGATCTTCTCGACCAGACGCAGCTTCTCGTCGGCGATACGCGGATCGGCGTCCCAGACCGTGACGGTGGCCGTGACATAGGCC
>JAGREJ010000064.1:1297-3520 GCA_020446595.1 Novosphingobium sp.
ATCGAGCGCCTTGTTGGACGCATCAGTGTCCACCAGCGCCGATTGTTCGTTGGTCATCACCTCCTTGAGGATCGCAGCGATGGACTTGCGCTTGGCGAACCACTGGCGGCGGATTTTGGTCAGCAGTTTCGTCGCGTCCGTCTTGTCCATCAGGATGGCGCGGGTGCTCCACCGATACGGGAACGCGAGCCGGTTCATTTCGTCGAGCAGGCCGGGCGTGGTCGCTGTCGGAAAGCCGATGATGGTCAGGATGCGAAGATGTGCATCACCAAGGCGCGGCTCCAGTCCACCGGTCAGGGGCTGATCGGCAAGCAGCGCATCGAGGTGCATGGGCACTTCAGGCACGCGCACGCGATGACGGTTCGTGGAAATCGCCGAATGGAGGTAGGTCAGCGTGCCACCATCATCCAGCCAGCGGCATTCCGGCATGAAGCCGTCGAGCAGCGCCAGCACGCGGTCGGTGCGGTCGATGAAGCCGCGCATCAGTTCATGCGGATTGACACCGGATTGCTCACGGCCTTCATAGAGCCAGGTTTCGGCACGGGCGGCGTCTTCCGCGGGCGGCAGCCAGAGGAAGGTCAGGAAATAGCCCGACACAAAATGCGTGCCTGCTTCCTCGAATCCGGCCTTGCGCTCGGCATCGACCAGTGCGGAAGCCGCATCTGGAAAACGGCTGTCGGGATAGGTTGCGGCCTCGGAACGCTGCGCCTCCACGAAGATCGACCAGCCGGAGCCAAGACGGCGCACGGCGTTGTTGATGCGACCGGCGACCGCGACCAGTTCGGCGGCGACAGCAGAATCCAGATCCGGCCCGCGAAACTTCGCGGTCCTCTGGAAGCTGCCATCCTTGTTCAGCACAATGCCGGGGCCGACCAGAGCTGCCCATGGCAGATAGTCGGATAGCCGGGCGGAGGTGCGGCGATATTCGGTGAGGTTCATCATGCTCGCGCCCTCACACCGACAAATGACCGGGGATGCGCAGATGTCGGCGCCCGACCTCGACAAAGAGCGGATCGCGCTTGGCTGCCCATACCGCGAGGAAGTGTCCGACCGCCCAGATGGCGAGGCCGACCAGCCAGAGGCGAAGGCCGAGGCCGACGGCCCCGGCCAGCGTGCCGTTGACGATGGCGATTGAACGCGGAGCGCCGCCGAGCAGAATATGCTCGGTCAGCGCCCGATGGACCGGGATCGAAAACCCCGGCACCGCGTCGAGCTGTTCGAGGCCGCCCGCCATCAGATGAGCGCCCCGCCGCCGAACGAGAAGAACGACAGGAAGAACGAACTGGCGGCGAAGGCGATGCTGAGGCCGAAGACGATCTGGATCAGGCGGCGAAAACCGCCCGACGTGTCGCCGAACGCGAGCGCGAGGCCGGTGGCGATGATGACGATTACCGCGATGATCTTGGCGACCGGCCCCTCGATCGACTGGAGGATCGATTGAAGCGGGGCTTCCCAGGGCATCGACGAGCCGGATGCGTGTGCGGCAGGCGCCAACATCAGGCTGATGGAAACAGTCGCGGCGGCGGTTGCCATGATGCGGCAGCCGCGCGAAATCGTGCGGATCATGAAGGGTCTCCTTTCGAGGTGGTAGCGGGGGTAATGGCGTAGTCGCCGTCCGGTCCCAGCCCATCGACGCGGGCGAGTTCGACCAGCCGGCGCGACGATCCGCGGCCGGCAAGGACAGCAACAAGGTCGATGGTCTCGGCGATCAGAGCGCGCGGGACGGTAATGACGGCTTCCTGGATGAGCTGTTCGAGGCGGCGTAGCGCGCCGATGCCCGAACCGGCGTGGATGGTGCCGATGCCGCCGGGATGTCCCGTTCCCCAGGCTTTGAGCAGATCGAGAGCTTCGGACCCGCGCACCTCGCCGACCGGGATGCGATCAGGGCGCAGGCGTAGCGACGAACGCACCAGATCGGAAAGCGTCGCCACGCCATCCTTGGTGCGCATGGCCACGAGATTGGGCGCAGCGCATTGCAGCTCGCGCGTGTCCTCGATGATGACCACGCGATCCGAAGTCTTCGCCACCTCGGCCAGTAGCGCATTGGTCAGTGTGGTTTTGCCGGTGGAGGTGCCACCTGCGACGAGGATGTTGGCCCGCGTGGCGACGTTCAGGCGCAGCACCTCGGCCTGAAGGCTGGTCATGATCCCGGCGCTTACATAGTCGTCGAGCGTAAACACCGCGACGGCGGGCTTGCGGATGGCGAAAGCGGGTGCTGCGACC
>JAGREJ010000065.1:0-1089 GCA_020446595.1 Novosphingobium sp.
GGCCTATATCGTCGGCGCCCTGCCGTTCGTCGTCTTCACGATGATCTGGTGGATCAATCCCGAATACCTCGGCGGCTTCTTCGAGGACGACCGCCTGATCGTGGTCGGCCTGGGCGGCCTGACCTGGATGGGCATCGGCGCCTTCATCATGGCCAAGATGGTCAGCTTCGAAATCTGATCGGGACGGAATAGACCAATGCTCAGCCAACCAGCCGGTCCGACGCTTCTCGGTTTCGACGTCATCCTCGTCGCGACCATTCTTGCGGGAATGGCAGCCGCCAGTGTCGTGCTCGCGGTCTATGCCGCGGTGACCGTCAAGGATCCGATGGCCAAGCGCGTCAAGGCGCTCAACGAGCGGCGCGAGCAGCTCAAGGCCGGCATCACGATGAGCGCGAAAAAGCGCACCAGTATCGTTCGCAAGAACGAGACTACCGACAAGATGAAGGAAACTCTTGCGACGCTCAAGGTGTTGCAGGACAGCCAGCTCAAGACAATCCAGCAGATGCTGGCACAGGCGGGCATCCGTTCCAAGGAATGGGCCGTGGCGGTCATCTTCGCACGCATGGTTCTGCCAGTCGTGCTGGGCGGTTTCGCCGCCGTGATGATCTACCTTGTCGACTATTTCCCCGACTGGGGCTCGATGAAGAAATTCGGCCTGTTCGCCGCTGCCGTAGGTGTCGGTTACAAGGGGCCGGAAATCTTCCTTTCGAACATGATTACCAAGCGCACCGACGCGATCCGCAAGGGCCTGCCCGATGCGCTCGACCTGCTGGTGATCTGCGCCGAAGCCGGTCTGACCGTCGATGCCGCCTTCGAGCGCGTGGCCAAGGAACTGGGCCGCGCCTATCCCGAACTGGGAGACGAGTTCTCGCTGACCTCAATCGAGCTATCGTTCCTTCAGGAACGCCGGCAGGCCTTCGAGAACCTCGCCTATCGCGTGAAGCTCGATTCGGTGAAGGGCGTGGTCACGACAATGGTTCAGACCGAACGTTACGGCACGCCGCTTGCCTCGGCGCTGCGCGTGCTGTCGGCCGAGTTCCGCAACGAGCGCATGATGCGCGCCGAGGAAAAGGCCGCGCGCCTGCCCGC
>JAGREJ010000065.1:1099-14480 GCA_020446595.1 Novosphingobium sp.
ATCATGACCGTGCCGCTGATCCTGTTCATCCTGCCGGTGCTGTTCGTGGTCATCCTTGGCCCTGCGGCCTGCTCGATCGCCGACGCCTTCTCCGGCGATGGTCCGACCGGCGGCAGCAGCTAAAGACCTTCCTTTATTCTCCCAGCCCCTGCAGCGCGCCGCGTTGCAGGGGCTACCCTTTCAGGCCCTTCAGCCCAGCACCCGTCCGGCCACCGCGCCAAGCTTCGCCCGCAGTTGGGGCGACCGCATTGCCGGGTCGGTAATGATCGCATGATCGAGCGCCGTATCGATCGGACTGGCCTTGCGCGCCTTGGGAAGTGCCGCGGCAAAGGCACGCAGCGTCTCGTGGGCAAGAGCGACATTGGCAGCGATCACTTCGAGAATCTGCGAAGCTTCGACCCCTGCCTCCTCGTCGCGCCAGGAGTCCCAGTCGGTGACCATTCCCAGCAGCGCATAGGGTAGCTCCGCCTCGCGCGCGAGCCGCGCCTCGGGCATGGCGGTCATCCCGATCACGTCCCCGCCCCATCCGCGATACATGCGGCTCTCGGCCCTGGTCGAGAACTGCGGTCCTTCCATGGCGACATAGCAACCGCCCTCATGGACCGTGCCTCCGGCGGTGCGCGCGGCGGCAACCGCAAGGCCGGACAGGCGCGGACAGACCGGATCGGCGAGGCTCACGTGGGCGACCATGCCTGGCCCGAAGAAGCTGTTCTCCCGGCCCTGGGTGCGATCGATGAACTGGTCGACCGCTACATAGTGGCCGGGCGCCATCTCCTCGCGCAGCGATCCGATGGCGGACAGCGCCAGCACGTCGGTCACGCCGCACCGCTTGAGCGCGTCGATATTGGCGCGATAGTTCACCTCGCCCGGCGGGATCGCGTGGCCCGCGCCATGCCGCGCGATGAAAGTGAAGCGCCGGCCCTCCAGCAAACCGGTGCGAACCGGGCCGCTGGGCTGGCCGAAGGCGCTCGCCACCTCGATTTCCTGTGCCTCGTCGAGGTCGATCCCGCCATGCAGGCCCGATCCGCCGATAACCCCGATGTGCCAGCCGCCCGCCTTCGTGTCGGTCATGTGTCCGTGCTCTCCCCACTCCCGTCGCGCGCGAGAATTCCCGCCATGACAATGTCGATGGTATGCTCGCGATAGCGATCGCGCAGATCCTCGGTCAGGGTGTCCTGCCCGAAACAGTGGCGCAGCACCAGTCGCGCGGAGAAGAACCGGTCGACCGCGCCGGTCAGGGTGAAATAGAATAGCTGCGGATCGACCGGACGGAACGCGCCGGTCGCCACGCCCTGCCCGATCAGATCCTCGTAGGCACGGTAGAGCGGCGAGAGATAGCTGTCGGCGATCCGCCGTGCTTCGGCCTCGTCGCTGTCGCGCACCATGCGCATCGTAAGCTGGTTGAGGTAGGGCACGGCATAGAAGGTATCGATCACCTTGGAGATATGGCGCCGCAGCTTGTCCTGCGGGCTCCAGCCATCGCGCGCGACCAGCGCATCGACGCTCTCGACGATGGCGCGCCAGTCACGGTCGAGCAGCGCGGCAAGCAGGCCCGCCTTGTTGCCGAAGTGATACTTGACCAGAGCCGAGTTCAATCCCGAACGCTGGCTCAGTTCGGCAAGCGAGACATCGACGATGTCGCCGTCACGCATGATCTGGCTTGCCGTCTCGAGCAACAGCGCGCGCGTTGCCACAGGCGACTTTTCACGGCTTGCGTGCATGCGCTCCCTGCCAAAGGACAACCCGGTTTTGCCGCTCCGCGACGCAATTTTGATCTGCACCAATGTGGGCCACTCTTTGACCTTTCAGAGTTTCGGTTGCAAATTGGCTTAATATGCAACCAGACTGGCGCGTTGCGTCAGTAGCGCAAGCTTCTATGATCCGGGTTTCCTATGAATGCCAGTGAGAAAGCCAGACGAGCCGAAGCTCTCACTGATTCGCAGACCCGATGCCTGCGTCTCGTCGGCAAAGGGATGAGTTCCAAGGAAATCGCCCTCGAAACCGGCCTGTCGCCGCGCACTGTCGATCAGTATGTCAACCGCGCCGCTTCCGCGCTCGGCGCTTCGAGCAGACGCGAAGCCGCACGAATCCTCAATTCGGTCGAATCCATCGAGTCGAAGAAACTGCAATTGCAATCGCAAGGGGTTGCCGATTCGTCCGGCGCAGGCAGTTTGTCGTCAAGCGGTGGCGCTCATCCGAGCAAGTCGAATGCACGACGCATTCATCGGTGGTTGCCTCCGCTCGGAGGTGAACGCCATGACCTGATGCCATCCGACACGCTCGTCGAGATCGTGAAGGCCGCGCTGATCGCGGCAATCGCTTTCGGATCGATCGTGGCAATCGGGGCCTGGTTGCAGACCCTTCTTACCTGAAACCTTAAGTCTTGAACCACTTGGCCCGCTCCGTGGAGGATGCGGGGAGGAGATGAATCATGCCTGTTGAAAATCGCAAGCAGCGCGCAATGAACAGTGAACTCTATCTCGGCCACGAGCGCTTCCTTGAGCTGAACGGCCAGCTGCGCGAAACCTATGCGCGGCTCGACGACACCCTCGCCCATTCGCTGCGGATGATGGCGTCGATGATCGACACCGCCCAGGAAATCGGGCTTGAGCCAGAGCGCGGCCAGAAGCTGTTCCGCAAGCTCCAGACCTTCAGCGGCAACGTGATGTCCTCGCGCGAAGACCTGATTTCGGTGCACCTTGAGGCCACCCGCATCAGGATGCGCACGGACCAGGCCGTCGTCTCGGAAGGTTGCTATCCCTACAAACCCTATGGACTCGACGACGAAGAGCCGACAACTGCCGAGCAGGCGCCGGAACAGAAACTGCGCGTGGTTGGCTGATTGACGGAGGTGGCGCTGAGCAGCCCAGGCGAATGATTACGACAATCGCATATTGCGCCGTGCTCAGCGCCACTCTCGCCTACCTCGCGACATATGGCGGCAAGACGGGCCAATGGGGAGGTTCCCTGTTATTGGGAACTTACCTGCTGGCCCTGATCGTGGCCCTGGCGATCGACGACGGGCGCACCCGCATCTGGATGATGACCAGCGTGGATGTTTTTTCCCTTGGATGGAAATTCGCACTGGCGATCTGGAGCACGAGGCGATGGCCGATCTGGGTGGCCGGGTTCCAGCTCAATGTCGTCGCGGCTCACTTCTCGATCTGGCTCGTTCCGAGCTGGAGAGGCGAGCTCTACTACGCGATGATAACGGTCTGGGCGATACCGACCTTGCTGGCGATGGTCATCGGCACATTGCTCGACCAACGACACGAGAAAAGGGTGCGCGCCGCGGATTCCGGGGCCGGGACGATCTGATCGCCGCCAACGTCGCGACGCCACGCGCCGCTCATGACGGACAGGTTCTTGCACGACATGACCCAACCAACCGGCATGCCTTTAGGGCGCCACGCTTCGGACGCGCTATACGCGGCTCTGGCCGCGGCGATGCTCGTGCCCGGTGTCGCACAGGCAGCCGGTAGTGGCGGGCCGGTGCAGCCGGTTCGGTCACACAGCGAAATTGTCGTCACCGGATCGCGTCTGGCCGGCCAAGAGCTTGCCGGGGTCGAGCCGGTCGTGGCGATCCGCGTGCAGCAGATCGAAGACTTCGCCTATTCCCACTTCGCCGATGCGCTGGACGATTTTCCCGGCTTCCAGGGTTCGCTGACCCCCGAAGGACCGCAAGGCCAGTTCGGCCAGGGCGTAAACTTCGTCAATGCCTTCGGGCTCGGATCCAACCGCACGCTGGTGCTGGTCGATGGCCAACGCTTCGTCTCTTCCAACGGGCCGAGCATGTTCTCGAGCGCGACCCCCGGCACGCAGGTCGATCTCAACGCCGTGCCGTCGATCCTGGTCGAACGGGTCGAGCGCCTCGCGATCGGCGGCGCCCCCGCCTATGGCAGCGATGCCATAGCCGCGACCGTGAACATCAGGCTGAACCGCCGCCTGACCGGCCTCAAGCTGAGCGGGCTTTCCGGGATCGCCGAAGAGGGCGACAATTTCCGCTGGCGTCTCGCCGCCGCGGGCGGCCACCAATTCAGCGGCGGAAGAGGCCACATCACATTCGCGGCGAGCTTCGACCGCGTCGGCGGAGTCGCAGCCAGCGCGCGCAGCGCCTACCGCGCCAATGTCGCGAGTGCTGCGAATCCCTGCACCGTGTTCAGGGCCGGACTGTGCTCCCCGGTCGGCACGGTCGCGCTTCTCGGCCCGGCAGGCCGCGATCCGGCCAGCGACGGTCGGGTCAACCCGACACTAGGTTTCAACGACGCCACCGACGACGGCAATCCTGCCTCGGTGTTGATCCGCGGCTATTCCCTTGCCGCGACCGCCTCCGGCGGCGTCATCTCGTCCGGTCCCGGTGCATACAGCTGGCGCTTCGCGCCGGATGGCGCGCTGGTGCCCTACGCGCGCGGGTCGCTCTTTGGCGCGTCGCTCTCGGGGCCGCTTGCGGCAGCCTCGATCAGCTCGGGTGGAGATGGTTTTACGCTTCTCGACCGGACATCACTCATTTCGCAAAGCAAACGGTTCAACGCCGCTGCTCTGGTCAGCCATGACATTGGCGACACTTTGGAAGCGTTCGCCGACCTGATCTATTATCGGGGAACGTTCGACGAGGTATCGGACCTGCCGACTTTCAACGCCGTGCAGTTCAGGGGCGATTCTGCGGCGCTGACCTTTCGCACCGACAATCCCTTCCTTTCGGCCCAAGCCCGCGAACAGCTTGCCGCGATCGGCCAGGGCGCGTCCTTTCAGCTAAGCCGCGCGAATACCGACCTTGCCGATCGCTCGGGTTCGGCAACCAACGAAGTCTGGCGTATTGTATCCGGCATCAGGGGGTCGGCCGCATTAGCCGGACGCGACTACGTCTTCGACGTGACGGTGAATTATGGGCGCAGCAGGTTCATTGACCGGGCCCAGGCGATCGACCGCCAGCGCTTCATCAATGCGGTCAACGTCGCCTCGATAGAAGGCGCGCCTGGCTGCTCAACCGTGCCTACCGTCAGCGGCTTTGCCACAGGAGTGGCGCCGGTGGCCGATCCGGCCTGCGCGCCGCTCAACCTGTTCGGCGAGGGCTCGCCCAGCCAGGCTGCACTGGACTACGTGATTGCCGACACGCGCGCCGTCTCGCGGCTCGAACAGCTGGTCGTCGGAGCCAATTTTTCCGGCTCACCTTTCGATCTGCGCGACAATCCCGTGTCGGTCGCCTTTGGCGCCGAACATCGCGAAGAACGCGCCAGCTTCGCGCCCGATGCCTTTCTTGAGGCAGGCCTCGGCCGTTCAGTGGCGATCCCGCGCGTAGCCGGCAGCTATGCCGCCAACGCGCTATACGGCGAGCTCGCGGTGCCCCTGATCCTGCCGGAAAACGACGCTGCGATCAGCAAGCTGCTCGCCTTCGCGCGCCTGCGCCATGTCGACAACAATCGCAGCGGCAGTTTCACCGCCTGGAGTGCGGGCGGCAGCGTGGCACCCATTCCCGACATCGAGCTGCGTGGCAACTATACCCGCTCGTTCCGCGCGCCAGCGGTGCTGGAGATGTTCCAGCCGCGCGCGCCCGTCAGCCTTTCGGTGCCGGACCTGTGTTCGGCCGCCCAGATCGGGCTTGGCCCGGCGCCCGAGACGCGGCGCGCCAATTGCCTGGCGTTCCTCGCGCGCTTCCCCGGCGCCACCCCCCTGGTCGCGGCAACGGCAAGCGTGCCCGCCCTCTCTGGCGGCAACTCCGGCCTTGCCAACGAGACGGCACGGAGTTTTGCGTTCGGCGCCTCGATAAGGCCGCGAATGCTGCCCGGCCTGAATATCGAGATCGACTGGCTCGACATCGACATCCGCGATCCCATCGCCAGTCTTTCGGTCGGCGACATAGCCTCAGCCTGCTTCGACAATCCGCGTTTCGACGCTAGCGACCCGGCGAACGGCAACCGCTTCTGCTCACTGATCGGCCGGGATGCTAGCGGACAGGTCGTGTCCGACGCCAGGGCGCCTGCGGTAACGACCGGCTTCGTCAACGGCGAGCGCATCAGGTTCAGCGCGGTGCAGGCCTCGATCTCCTACCGGACCGGGCTCGAATCCCTCGGCGTGAACGGCGAATTCGAGCTTGGCCTGGACCTCTTCCATGTCCGGCGGCGCGTGGTCGATATTACCGGCGTTGCGCCGACCCGTTCGGACGGACTGGTTGGCGATCCGCGATGGCAGGGGCAATTTCGCCTGCGCTATGCCAACGGGCGCTGGGGTATGGCGAGCCAGGTCCACTTCACAGGCAAGCAGCTTCTTTCGCGAACCGACAGCTTCGAAGCTCCCTCAGACCAGGGCGAATTCCATCATTTCGATGGTTTTGCCACCCTCGATGCCTCGCTGTTCATGATTCTTTCGGAACGGGCACGATTTACTTTCTCACTGATTAACGCGTTCAATCGAATTGGTCAGAAGTATTACGGCGTCATCGTTCCGAGCTCGATAAATGATCCGCTCGGACGCAGGTTCGCGGCCAGCCTGTCGCTGACACTTTGAGCGGCAATTGTGGTGCCAAGCCGCCACATTCCGCCAAATTCGAGCAATTTTCCACAGTTTTACGGAGCCGGGGTGGTATCTGTAGATATCGCATTATTGAGACTTTATAAGTCTTTGTGATCTAGTCACTGCTCAGATCTGCTCACCGCACGAAAGTTCCTGCATTGCCGGATTTGGTGCAAAATGAGCAATAGGAAATGCTTGATTGAAGGGGACGCTCGCCATGAAAATCAATCTGCTCATCAAGGCCTCGCTTTATGCTTCTGCTGCAACGGCCAGTATTGCGGCGGCCAGTCCCGTCCTCGCCCAGGAAGCCGGAGAAACCGACGACGAACTGATCGTCGTTACCGGCACACGCATCCTTGCGCCCAACCTTGAGTCGCCGGTTCCGGTGACGAGCGTCCTGGGCGACGAATTCTTCGAGTCCGGGTCGCTGTCCGTCGGCGACATGCTCAACGAGTTGCCGTCGCTACGCTCTACCTACAATCTGCAGAACTCGACCGGTTCGCTGGGGACCGGCGGCCTGAATCTGCTCGATCTGCGCGGTCTCGGCACGGTGCGCACCCTCGTTCTCGTCAACGGGCGCCGCCACGTCGGCTCCGATGTTCTGGTCAATGCAGCTTCGGTCGATGTCAACACGATGCCGAACGACCTGATCGAGCGCGTCGACATCGTGACCGGCGGCAGTTCGGCTGTCTACGGATCGGATGCGATTGCCGGTGTCGTGAACTTCATCCTGAAGGACGACTTCGAGGGCGTGCAGCTGCGCGGACAGAATGGCATCAGCAAATATGGCGATGCCGGCAGCCACTATGTCAGCGGTCTGGTCGGCACCAATTTCGCCGAAGGCCGCGGCAACATCGCCTTTAACGTCGAATGGTCGCATCTCGACGATTTCTACGCCCCGGATCGCCCGCACACCGCCACGCTCAGCAGCTACATCGTGCAGGACACCGATGACGTCGGCACACCCAACGGCAGCGATGGCGTTCCCGACCGGCTGTTCTTCAGGGACGTGCGCTACGGCTACTATTCGGATGGCGGCACCTACTTCGATTTCGATCCGAACGTGGGGATCATTCCCTACCTGTTTCAGCCGAACGGCTCGCTCGTTCGTCAGACCGGCGAGCGGATTGACGATCCGACATTCCCCGTGCCGCTGTTCATCGGCGGCAATGGCGACAACTTCCGCTCGGGCACGCAATCCGGGCTGCGGCCGCGGGTTGACCGCATCAACGCCAACCTGATCGCCCATTTCGAAGTTTCGCCCGCCTTCGTGCCCTTCGTCGAAGCCAAGTATGTGCGCATCAAGGCGCTCAACAACAATTCCGGACCGTTCTTCGTTCCCGCCTACGGCATCGAATCTTTCTCGACCGACAATCCCTTCCTGACCCCGCAGGCCGCTGCCTTCATCCGCCAGGTCGAAGGCATTCCAGATGGACAGGTCGGCCAGTTCACGATGTATCGCAGCATGGTTGACCTCGGCAATCGCGAGGAAGACGCCAAGCGCGAGACATACCGCCTCGTGGTCGGCGCGCGCGGCGAGATTTCCGACAACTGGCGCTACGAAGCCTCGGTCAATTACGGGGAGTTCAAGGAAGCCAACAAGATTCTGGGCAACGTCAATTACCAGCGTTACCTGCTTTCCTCCGACGCGGTGCGCGATCCGGCCACCGGCAACATCGTCTGCCGCGCCTCGATCGATCCCTCGGCGGCTTTCCCCAATCCTTTCGCGACCGATGGCGACTATGCCGCCGCGCAGCTCGCGGCGGATGTCGCGGCCTGCGTTCCGGGCAACTATTTCGGCGTGGGCAACCTTTCGAGTGCCGCGCGCCAGTATGTCGTCCAGGATACTATTTCGCGCGGCAAGATCACCGACCTGGTGATCAATGCCTTCGTCTCCGGCGACACGACCGGCTTCCTCGAACTTCCCGGCGGACCGGTCGGCGTAGTGTTTGGGGCGGAATACCGTCGCAACACCGCAAGCTACCGGCAGGATCCGCTCATCGAAGCGGGTCAGACCTTCTACAACTCGATCCCGACGTTCTCGCCGCCCGCTTTCGAGGTGAAGGAACTGTTCGGCGAAATTCGCCTGCCGATCCTCTCCGGCGCGCCGATGGCGGATGAACTTACCGTCAATCTGGCGGGCCGGGTCGCCGACTACGACGGCTCGACCGGGACGGTCTATGCCTACAATGCCAGCCTGCAATATGCGCCGATCCCGGACATCAAGCTGCGCGCCAACTATTCGCGCGCGGTGCGGGCGCCAAACCTGGCAGACCTGTTCACACCGCTGGGCACGAATTTCGCGGGCAATTTCAACGATCCGTGTTCGGAAGTCTTCCTGGCCCAAGGTTCCACGAACCGTACGGCGAACTGCCGGGCCGATGGCGTTCCGGTCGGCTACGATTACCTCTATGAAAGTTCGCTACGCTACCTCAGCGGCGGCAACACCGAGCTGCGCGAGGAAACATCCGATTCGATCACGATCGGCGCAGTGTTCCAGCCGCGCTTCGTTCCCGGTCTGTCGGTTTCGGTCGACTATTTCGACATCCAGGTGGATGATGTCATCACCTCGCCCAGCACCCAGCAGATCGTCGACGCCTGCTACGATGCTTCGGACCTCGACAACCAGTTCTGCAGCCTGTTCGAGCGGCAGGGACCGGGGATTGGCCCGCAGGGTGAAATCGAAGGCCAGATCATCGAAGGCAGCCTGCGTGCATCGCTGCTGAACTACGCCAAGCTCAAGGTCCGCGGCTTCGACGTCAGTGCGAACTACAGCAGACCGCTCCCGTCGATTGACGGGCGGGTCAACGCGCGCCTGACCTACTCGCACGTCCTTCAGAACGACGATTTCCTCGATCCGACCGATCCCGGTCGCGCCGACCAGCTACTGCTGGAGCTCAACTATCCCAAGGACGCCCTCAATCTCAGCCTCGGGGTCGAGACCGGTCCGTTCACCATCGGATACCAGATGCGCTATATCGGCAAGGCCGTTCTGAACGAATACGAAGACCTGTTCTCGAAGCAGGGCAGAGATCCCGAAAACGCCGACTATGCCGAGGACAGGTTTTACACCGACGTCTTCTACCATGACATCCGGTTCAACTGGGAAGTGAAGCCGGAGTTCAATTTCTATCTCGGCGTGGACAATATCGGCAACCGCCTGCCGCCTCAGGGCCTGTCGGGCCAGGGCGACGGCAGCGGGATCTACGATGTTCTTGGCCGCTATTTCTACGCGGGCGTGAAGGTGAATCTCGCCGATCTGGGCCTCTAGCGCATCGGTCAGGAGTGGGGGGCGCCATTGCCTCGACAGTGGCGCTTCCCCTGACGGGGCCAGACGGCGCAGTCCCGTTAGTGCCGCCGCACGGCCCCAATCCCCCCCCCCGGCGGATCGGGCGCTCACGCCTCGCGCTGTAACGCGCCTTTCTTGCGGGTCAGACCCTGAACTGTTGCAAATTTATTACATCCTCAAACAAAACTGAACATAAGCTGTCCGTCGGTATTTACTTTGACCGCCCAAGTCTCGATTGGCCCATTCATGCATCTGACGAAAAAGGGGAGGCTTCAGATTTTCCCGTCAGTCAGAAGCGATTGAGAAACTCAATTTGTCGCACAACGAACTCGAAGGTCGCATATCATGAAAACGAACAAGCTCGTGCGGGCAACCCTGCTCGCATCTGCCGCATCGGCGTGCATTGTCGCCGTTGCACCCGCCTACGCCCAGGACGCCAGCAGCGAAGAGGGCGACGTCATCATCGTCACCGGTTCGCGCATTGCGCGTCAGGATGTCGATGCCCCGATCCCGGTTGCAATCATCAGTGCCGAAACCATCACCGAACAGGGCGCGACCAACATTCAGGACATCCTGAACGAACTGCCCCAGATCGGTCGCGGCATCAGCCGCACCAGCTCCAACTTCCAGACCGCCGCGACCGGCGTGTCCACCGTCAACCTTCGCAACATGGGCGAATCGCGGACGCTGACCCTCGTCAACGGTCGCCGCTTCATCTCCGGTCTCGCCGGTGACTCGGCGGTCGACGTCAACAACATTCCTGTCGACTTCGTCGAGCGGGTCGACGTGATTACCGGCGGCGCCTCGGCCGTCTATGGTTCGGAAGCCATCGCGGGCGTGGTCAACTTCGTCCTCAAGGACAAGTTCGAAGGCATCTCGCTGCGCGCGCAGGCCGGCATCACCAGCCGCGGCGACAACCCGCGCCAGTCCTTGAGCGCTACCGCCGGCACGAGCTTCGGCGCCGACGATCGCGGCAACGTCATGGTCAACGTCACCTATGACCGCGACGAAGGCCTGCTTTCGCGCAAGCGCGGTCGTTCCGACCAGGACTGCTTCTTCAATCTCACGCCCGACGAGTGCGGACCGGCAACCTACAGTTCCTACGCGTCGCAGGGTCGCTTCGAACTGCTCAATGCCAACGGCGCGCGCACCAACGTGGGCGGCCTTGGCCTCTTCACCTTCGACAAGGCCACCAACCAGCTCGTCGCCGGCTTCCCGACGGGTTCGGGCTACAACCGTAACGCCCAGCGCCGTATCGCGGTGCCGGTCGAGCGTTGGCTTGCCTCTGCGGTTGCCAACTACGAAATCGCTGACAGCATCAAGCTGTTCGGCGAAGTCACCTATTCGAAGGTCAAGTCGAGCGGCCGCATCGAAGCCTTCCCGCTCGACTATACCGACATCTATGACGGTTCGGTCGGCAATCTGGGCATTCCGATCACCAACGCCTACATCCCCGCTTCGGTTCAGGCGGCCATCGCCGCAGCCAATTCGGACGCCGACCCGACCAACGACGTTGCCGCTCTCGGCTTCCGTCGTCGTCAGGTCGAAGTCGTTGACCGTTCGAACAACGCCGAGCGTGACACCTGGCGCGCGACCGTTGGCGTGAAGGGCGATCTTTCCGACAAGATCAACTTCGAGGTCAGCTACGTCTACGGCTACGTGAACGACTACAACTACTCGCAGGATATCGACAACGCGCGTTACCGTCAGGCGCTCGATTCGATCGTGCTGAACGGCCAGATCGTCTGCCGCGATCCGGCGGCCCGTGCCGCCGGCTGCGCTCCGATCAACCTGTTCGGCCAGAACACGGTTTCTCCGGAAGCCGCGGCTTGGGTCGAATCGCAGGTTCCTGCTTCGGAAGACATCACCAACCAGCAGCATGTCGTCTCGGCATCGATCGCCGGTTCGCTGTTCGACCTTCCGGCCGGACCGCTCGGCTTCGCCATTGGCGCCGAATATCGCAAGGAAAAGAGCGTCGATGACCTCGATATCCTGACCAACACCGGCGGCAATGCGGGCAACATGATCCCCGACACGCGTGGCAGCTTCGACGTCAAGGAAATCTACGGCGAAGTCGAGATTCCGCTGCTTTCGGGCACTGCCTTTGCCGAGCGTCTCTCGGTTCGCGGCGCGGCCCGCCTGTCGGATTATTCGACCATCGGCAGCGTGTTCAGCTGGAGCGCGGGCCTCGAATGGGCGCCCGTCAGCGACGTCCGCCTGCGTGCGGCCTATGCCGAAGCTAACCGCGCACCGAACATCTCCGAGCTGTTCTCCGCTCCTTCGGAAGACTTCCCGACCGGCCTGACCGATCCTTGCGACGGCATCACCGCCGCGACGTCAGGTCCGATCGCCACGGCCTGCCGTGCGATTCCAGGCGTGAATGCAACCATCGCAGCCAGCCCCGACGGCACGTTCTTCTACGAACTGGCCGACATCCAGGGCATCAATGGCTTCGAGGGCGGCAATATCAACCTGAAGGAAGAAACGGCGAAGACCCTGACCATCGGTGGTGTCTTCACGCCGAGCTTCATTCCGAACCTCAGCCTGACGATCGACTACTTCAACATCAAGGTTGATAACGCGATCGACGTCACGCCGCGTCAGACCTCGATCGACGAGTGCATCAACACCGGTCTTCCGGACTTCTGCGACAACGTCATCCGTTCGGCCGCAACCGGACGTTTGTTGACGATCAACTCGCAGCTGTCGAACATCGCCAAGCTCAAGACCGAAGGCATCGACTTCGGCCTGAACTACCGTTCGCCGCTCGGTCTGTTCCAGGATGACATGTTCAGCGTGAACATCCTCTACACCTACCTGATGGCGCTCGAAAAGCAGGCCTTCATCGGCGCTCCGCTCGAAGAGAACCGTGGTCAGCTGGCCGATGGTCAGCGCGATGACCGCCTTGGTGACGGCTTCAAGCACAAGGCGACCGCCAACTTCGGGTACAAGATGGGCTCGTTCAAGCTGAACTGGCAGGTCAACTACCTCGGCAAGATCGTCGACACGATCGGCGGTTACGACGATGTCGATCTGGACAAGCTCAACTCGATCGGCGCGAAGATCTACAACGACATTCGCCTTGGCTGGACCATCGAGGACACCCGGACCATCGAGTTCTACTTCGGTGTGGACAACCTGTTCGACGTGGATCCGCCGTTCCTGCCGTCGGGCTTCTTCTCGAACGTGACCGGCACGGAAACCGCAGCGGGCACTTACGATCCGTTCGGTCGCCGTCTCTACGCTGGCGTGAACGTGAAGTTCTGATCTCGATAAGACATCAGGTCGCAAGAAGGAGGCGGGGCAAGCGATTGCCCCGCCTCTTTTCTTTGCCGGTCAGGTGCCGATCAACCGACCGCGATATTCAGCTCGCCATCGCCCTCGTCGATCCGCACTGTCGCGCCGTCGGGGATCTCACCGGCCAGCAGCTTCTCGGCCAGCGGATCCTGCAGGTAACGCTGCACCGCCCGCTTCAGCGGCCTTGCACCATAGACCGGATCGTAGCCGACCCGCCCGAGCCAACGCTTCGCCGCGTCGGTGAGGTCGAGCGCGATCTTGCGATCCTTGAGCAGCTTCTGCACC
>JAGREJ010000065.1:14607-14741 GCA_020446595.1 Novosphingobium sp.
ACCTGCGGCTCGACGCTTTCGACGTCCTGGCCCTCCTCAAGACCGGCAAGGAACTGGCTGCCCAGATTGCTGGTGAGGATGATGAGCGTGTTGGAGAAGTCCACCACCCTGCCCTGCCCGTCGGTCAGCCGCCC
>JAGREJ010000066.1 GCA_020446595.1 Novosphingobium sp.
TCACATTTCAGGGGAGCACGTCACGAGCTGACGATTCAGGACGAAGAAATCAAAGTTGTCGAAGAGCGGCACTACAAACTCGTTCCAGCGACAGAGCTCAACTCGAAGGCCATACGAGATTATCGCGATTGACCAGGTTCACCGCGAACGAATGATATTTTTCGACCATCAGTAGTATCTCCAGACCGTGCACACATGTGGAGCATCCAAATTTACTGTTGTCTCTCCAGTGCGGATTCCGCAGAATGATGTGTCTGTTCGTTACTGCAATCAAATAGGCTTTGGGATCATTATTGCGCAAAGGCGGCTTAACCCTCGTTTCGCCAAAATATTAGCTAACGATCCAGCAGGGACTGGCAAGCCCTTGATTGTGGCCAAGGTATCTACAAGCAATCCCGCCACGTCCATCTTGTCTTTCAGCCCGGCTTGTACCTCACATCCATTGCAACAGTAAGGATGGATAGACGGCCACCATCGCTCGAAAAACACGACGGCTATGACGATACGTCGGGCTCTTTCCGTAAACGCTCCAGCTGGAATTGCGATTGGCTCGTTGAATCCAATTTCTTCCAGTTCACAGCCAAACTCGAAAAGCTCGTCTTCAGAAAATTCTTTCATTTTTGGACGTTCACTCTCATCACTAAAGTGCCTGATTCGAATGGGAGATTAAGTTTGCCGACAGTAGCAATCTTTGTCGAGGACCCATCACTCGTTCCATACGATGTTGTGGTGACGACGGTAACAAAAAATGGGGAGGAGTCGTCAGATTATCTCGGTCGAAATTGGACGGTTGAAATAGATTTCGAGAAGTTAGAAGTATTGAGAGTGATAGCCAGAAATCACTGGAGCTTCGAAATAAACCAAACGAATTTCCACTCTGTGGCTAGTAGTAGGAGTATACTATTAAAACAAATTACAAGGACTCAGTGGGAGAAATTCGGATTAAAGTCGAAGGAACTACTGAAGAAAGATAATGCGATAAGGATTGGCGTGGCAGATTGTGGATTTGCGCATGGATTTGACGGCTTGAATATATATGATGCCAACGCCAACATAGTCCCTAGAGACCAATTCCCTGATTTTTCGCATGGCAGTAGAGTCATGCGAGTTATCGATGGAAAATCAAATAAATCTCACATAGGGGGAGGGATTCTGAAAAATGTAGAAATAGATTTTATAGATATCGGTCATATGATTAACGGCATTGAAACATGGGATCCAACTAAGCTCTCGGCAGCAGTTCAGTTATTCATCGACGTTTTTGATGTGAATTTGATAAATTTGTCAGGAGGTATTATACCAAATCTCCGATTGACAGATATTCCCGATCTCCATCCGTATTCAGCAATGAAGGACAGTGTCGAAGAGGCTTTCGAGAATGGCGTCGTTTGCATTTGCGCAATCGGTAACAGTCACAAGCTCCGATCATTTTATCCCGCATCCGATGCGGCCACAATCGGGGTCGGGGCGGCTGGTCGTATGGGTATCTCCCCTTTTCCCAATCTTGGCAGTCTGTACGAAGTGCGGGCCGCCCAGCATGGGCTCACCTCTTGTGGTGACGCCGATTGCGCGGATTTCTATGCTTCGCCCGAAAACTCGCGAGGAAGCGGGCTAGATTGCCTAGCGCCGGGCGTGGCACTGCCCATATGTGTTGATGATGGGGCGGTCTTCGACTACACGGGCTCGTCTTTCGCCACTCCCATCGTAACGGCGGCCCTCGCGGCTGCTCTCGATGGCGATGAAACCTATTGGATGAAAGCGGGTTTCGCTCGTGCTGAGTATGTCAAGAAAAAATTAGCTAGTTTGTGTCAGGATATGGGCTTGAGCGTAGATGTTCAGGGCCACGGTTTGATCCTTATCTCAGGGTAAGCCATTGGAGAAAAAGACTTATTGACTATCTTTCAAAAACGAGATAAGGTCAATTTATGAATGATACTATTGAGTTGACTGTCAAATTCCGAAGGGAATTCAAAGAGGCTACCCTCAGACCGGATGGTGCTAAGTCGCTCTCCGAGCTGTTCTCTGGCATCCAGGAAGCGAATTTGGTTGCGGTTTATGCCAAGGGGCGGATTGGTAAAGTTGAGCTTCAACGGTCCGCCGCTGAGGATGTGCTGTCTCGCATTCGTCGGTTTTGCATTGCATCGGAAGTTATACCTGCAATGACTCTTCAGCGTTGAATTGCGCCCGACTTTATTGAGAGCAGGCTGGCCTAGCTCGCATTACACTATTGCTCAATGTTCTTGGCTCCGACCGCAATGTTTCTGAGCAATGGCCCTGAACGCCCATTTTACTTTCCCCTGATCCCCAAGGCGCAAGCGGTCTTTCGGCAGAGAGGGCGTTGACGTCTTCGGCTTCCAAGTTTGGATGTCCTCAACACGCAGATCGAGGTTCACGCTGATGTTCATGTCCTGATTGCGGCCCATTTTATAGGTCATGGGCCTCACGCCCTTCATCCCCGGCGGTGCGAGCCGTGGATGATCGAGGCGAAACATCGCGGGCGGCGGCGGCACAGGCTTGGCGTTATCCTGATCGCGTACCTGCAAGTCCTTGAGCGTGAAGCTGGTGCGCTTGGCGCGGTTATCGTCGAGGGCGAAGGGCTTCTTGCGCGTTTCCTCGGACATGAGGATGTCTCCGAATTACCGGGCCGGGTCAGGAAGCATGCAGATTGCGGCCCAAATCCTTGAGCGCGTCATTTTCGAACCAAGGCTGTTTGATCCCGGCGATGGGATGATGGTTCTCGATAAGGACGAGTTGCTTGTGCGAGGGCAGGCGCATTAGCTCGTCCGCGAAAGCCAGTGGACGTTGGGTGAGCGCCGCCGTGGAACTGTCGGTCGTGGAATGGCTCGAACTGCCGCCTTTTGCGCCGGATGATGTTGACACCGCTCGCGAGATCGCGGTCGAGATGTTCCACACGGTCTGCATGCCGCACAGCGAGCTGAAATACTCCGCCGTCATCTTGTCGCGCGAACCCATGTAGACGATTCCGCTATTGGCGATCAGCGTTTGATAGCCATGCTCGCCATATATCTTCACGAGCTGGCTCAAATCCTGCGCCACGCCCCACATGGTCATGCCGTATCCGGCCATGAGGCCGAATGCTTGCTCGACCGCGCTGAGCCTCGAAAGGCTTGGCAATTCGTCGAGCATAAAGAGGATTGGTTTTTCTGGCTTTTGTTCGATGTTGCGCGCGTTCACGGTGATGGCTTGCTGGATGAGCAGACGAAGCCAGCGCCCGAACGTGTCCAACCGGTCGGCGGGCAGAACGAGGTAGATGCTCATCGGTCGCGTCTTCAAATCCTCGAACTTGAAATCCGACCGGCTGAGGGACTCTCTGATCCGCGCCGAGTCGAGGAAATGCGTCTCGGCTTGGGCCGACGCGATGACATTCGACATCAGCTTCTCGTCTTTCTGCGCACAGCGCACGCCGGTGCTGGCGACGATATGATGGGGCGAGTCCATCATGCGTTGCCAGAGGTTTGTCATGTCTTCGCCATCAAGGAGCAGGAGATCGCGCACGCGGGCGAGGTGCCGCTGGTCGGCCTCACGCGGATCGGTGGCGACATAAAGTATCTTGCCGTGCAGAAGCGCCTTCGCTTCCTCGGTCCAGAACGGATCGCTTTTGTTGCCTTTGCCGACCACCAGCGCATCGGCCAGAAGCATGGCGTTTTCGGTGATGTCGGGATCGTTCGGGTCAAGCCAGTCGAGCGGGTTGAAGCGCGAGGCGCACCCATTCGCCGCGATGTTCCACGGATCGACGATGTGCAGTTCTTGGCCCATCCGGTCGCGCTGATCGGCGGTGATGAGCGCATTCTCGCCCTTGGGATCGATGATAAGGACACTGCCATCGTAGGTCAGCAGATTGGGAATAATGGAACTCGATCCCTTTCCGGCGCGGGTCGGCGCGATGGTGAGCATGTGCCGGTCGCCAGTGTAATGCACCGGTTGCAGGCCATCCGGTCCGGCGAAGTATCCAAGCCGCAGGCCGGTCTCGCCGATCAATCCATGCTCTTCGAGATAGGGAAGTGTTGCCCATTCGGCGGAGCCGAAGGTGGTCGGTTTGGCGAAAAAGCCGCGTGCCGTGGTGCCCAGCCATGCGCCGAGGGCAAGAAAGAATCCCACCAGAGCGGTGAGCCACGTCATGCTCCATGACGCGCCGTTCCCTTCGCCCAGGAAGAGGATCATCGCCAAAAGGCCAAGGATCGCGGCGATGACTTTGCGCAAGCTGGCGGCACTCGGCGAGAGAAACCAGCCCAGCCCATACCCGGCCAATGTGGATAGTAGTATGATGGTGATCTGCGCCCCGGCAATGCGGGCCGTGCTCTGACCTTCCGCCGCTTTGACAAGGGCGATGGCGCAAGCGGCGATCAGGAACCATGCGCGCGGTGAAATCGCCTGAAGTTTCTTGGCGAGGATCGTCGCCTTCTCATCGAGGCGGCGCAGGATGGCTTTGAATGTCTTGAGTTCCATGGTCGTGTTTCCTTGGCATTAGCGATCAAAGGTGAAACCGCGCGGACGGCGCGGCGGTGATGGGTGAAGTTCGGGCTCGCGCAGACGCGCCATGATCGCGCGGTGCAGATCGCGGCGTTCATCGACATGACGGCGGCGGAGTTTCTCGATGCGGAGCTGGACGTTGCGCCGGTCTGCCATCTGCGCCTTGATGAGGCGGTCGCGTTGTTGGCTATCGCGTCTTGCGGCTTCCCATGCATCCAGCCGGTTCGCATCGTGGATGGCGGCGGCGGTGCCGGTCAGCCTGTCCCACAGGCCGCGTAATCCGGTTCGAAGTTTTCTGGCGCGGGCGGCGGCCTCTGTGCGTTGTCGCACCGTCTGACGAGTGGCGAGGCGGGCGCGTTCCTGCTTTTGCTCGGCAGTGAGTTCGGCGGCACGGCGTTGAAGCGGGCGCAGTTCGGTTCGGTGACGTTCGCGCGTCTCTCTGACGTAGGATTTAAGCTTGGCGGTGGCTTTTTGGTTTAGTTCTGCGGACACCAAGGCGATGGGCCGTAATGTTGGCCCATCGCCCATGCGCTCGCGGAACTCTTTGGTCTTGACCCCGAGATAGCGAGGCACGCTGTAGACATTGCCCTCTATATCGAGCGCGACGAAGCCGCGCCTATTCCCCTCGGCCAAGAAATAGCCTTGCTCTTCCAATGCGGCGGCAAAGGCTTTGAGGCCGTCCGCGCGTTCATAGGCCTGCTGGAAGGTCTGTTTGATTTCTCTGGGATCGATCTGCAGGCGTTTGGCTTGTTGCCATTCTTCCAGCGTGAAATTGAGCGGGGATTTGCCGCCCATGTGCCTCATGCCATCCGGCAAGTCCCAGCCATGTTCGAGATAAAGCTCTTTCGAGAGCGCGGTGAGCTTGTTCTTGAAATGCGCCATGTTGATCGCGCGCATCGTGCCCGCATCGATCCGGGACCACACGACATGGGCGTGACGGCGACCTTCTTTCTCATGGATGACGATGGCGCGCGGCTGACCGGTCAGGCCGAGGCGTTCTTCGCAAGCGTTGGCGGCGCGCTCGAACGCCTCGGCGTCCAGCACCGCATGTTTGGGCGGGTTCAAACTCACCGAAAACAGAAATTGCGTACACCGCGTGCCCTGGCTGATTGCGTAGCTTTCGTGGAGTGCGCCGCACAGATCGTCCGCCACGAAGCCGCGCAATTCGTGCAAGGTGACGTGGTCATTGTCGCGCTCGTTGAGCAGATGCGCGGCCAATTGCCCCGCGCCCGCGCGCTGGGAGCCCTTGAGGATCATAGCCCATACCTTTTCTTTGATGCGGGATCGTCAGCGCGTTCTTCCGAAGGCGCGGCCTTGCGCGCAAAGCTCTGCGCCACCGTTTCATGTGCGGGCGGTTCGCTGGATTTGAGACCAAGCGCGTGCATCAACATTTGCCGCATGGCCTTGATGTCGTCGCAGGCGCGCGCGATCAGACGTTTCGTCTCTTCATCGAAATAGAGATCGCCAATCTCCGCCGCCTTCGCGAGATGACTCATTGTAACGGCCAGATGCGACCGGCCCAGCGCGGCCAGCACGTCAACAATGGCTTTGCGATCTTCGACCGGTCCCTTGCGCCGCTTGCGGTAGGTCGGCGCGTCCTCGGCGAAGACGAGCGATTTGATGTAGGAGGCGAGCGGCATCGTTCCCGCGCGCGCTTCCAGCTTTGCCCGCTCAGTCTTCGTCAGACGAAGCGAAAAGGGCGGGGCGCGGTCAGGCTTCTCACCTTCTCGCATGTAATATGTGCGCGTCCCGCCGCTCATGGACGCGGCTTTCGCGCTGATTTGGGCCGTGTGGCGGAGGCGCAAGGGGCGCTTGCATCGGGGCCTTCAACTGTGGTTACATGTTGGTTGGCCCTGCCAAGGCTGGTATGCCGGAGAACCGCACTCCATTCTTCCAAAGTGCTGAAAAGGGAGTTTGAAGGTGCGCATGCAGGGCGCGCCAGATTTTCCGCCGCTTCTACTCTGCCGCTTCCACTGGAGAAAAGCTGCGGCGGTTTCGCTTCAGCAATCACCTGGCAATCACGATGCGCCGTTCGCGCGCATGCCGGGCTGGCACCTGTTTGAGCCAATCAGATCAAATTGCGCTTTCCGAAATGTGTGCTGGAAGGGCCTTCGAGCTGAATTGGGCGCCGAAGCCTATGCAATCGGCAGGCTGGTGTCGCTAAATTGCAGAATTTCGATCCCTCGAAGGGTGTCGAGCTCGCCTGTCACATTGTCCCGCACATAGGTTAAAGTTCCCGAGGGGGTTATCGTATAACTGGCCCGCACCTTCGCGAAAACCGCCGTGTCGGTTCCACCGCCACCGCGAAGGTCATCATTGCCCCAACCGCCGTTGAGAATATCGTCCCCCGCATATCCATACAGGGTGTCCTTGCCTCCTTTGCCGACGAGCACGTTGTCAGTTGCATTGCCGTAGATCGTGTTGGCCAGATTGTTACCGGTCCCCGACCCATTTTCGCCCTGAATGGTGAGGAGCTCGACATTGGCAGGCAAAGTGTAGTCAATGGCGGCGAACACCCAGTCAGCGCCACCCTCGCCGGAAAGTTCCCTGACCGCGTCAAGTGGGTCGTCAACGTAGTATTGATCGTTTCCACGGCCGCCGATCATCGTGTCGGCGTCGGGCCCGCCATCCAGAATGTCGTTATCGTCGCCCCCGTCCAGCAGGTCACGCCCGGACATGCCTTCGATGCGATCATCGCCACCACGACCGAAGAGCTTGTTATTCAGCCCGTTGCCTCGCAGGTAATTGTTGGCGTCGTTGCCGCCACCGGACAACGCGCCCCCAAGCAGGTCGAGGCCTTCGAAGTTGGCCGGAAGCACATAGCCATCCAGCGACGACATCACGATGTCGTAGCCTTCGCCGACCTCTTCCACGACAAGATCGCCGATCGAATCGACCCAATAGATGTCGTTTCCAGGGCCGCCGATCATCTCGTCATGTCCAGGTCCGCCGTCGAGCTTGTCGTTCCCGGGGCCAGCGTCGATTATGTCATCCTCCGGGCTGCCGATCAGGTAGTCGACGCCTTCGAAGCCATAGATCTTCACGGAGGTCGTTGCTCCGAAGATGTGGTTATCGTTACGGTCGCCGAATCTTGGAAAAATCATGCCAAAAGCGATGTCGCCGGTTACGTCGGAACCCAGCGAGCCGACGACACGGACCTGGAGGCTTGTAGGCTCGACCATGATGAATTCGTTGGATTTGAGCTTGAGGAGCGGGAAAGCATCTCCCGTCTCAACAACTTCAAATCGCGTACTGGGATTGCCGTCCTCGAGCACGGTGAAGGTGTAGGTTTCTGCCGGATCGAAACCCTTGAGGAACAGCGGCCCAACGATGTCACCCGACAGGTAGGTCTCGACCCGGCCGTCGATGCCCAGGCTGCGCTCGATCTGGGTCGAAACCCACGTCCCCAAGGTCCAGTGCCCTGCAGGGTCCGGATTGCCTGAACCTGACTGTGCGAAACTTACGCCATCGGCATCGAGCAGTGTCACGCTCGGGAACAGGGCAACGGCGTCCCTGATTTGCTGGTTTACGTTTGTCTTCGATGCAATCGGCGCGTCGGGTGCCTGCGCGTTGAAGCCGGTGACTACGAAAATCTTGGCAAGCGGCCTGCCCTGCGTGAGTTGGGTCAGGGAATCGACGACGTTGTTGAATACATTGCCATTGTCGCTGATCCCCATGGCGACGATGTAAATGTCGCCTTCGGCATCGACGCCATCGGGGACAATCCGATCAAGCAGGTTTGGCCTCGACCCGTTGGTAGCGACCCAGCCGGTGCCCCCGAAAGCGGATTGCCAAAGATCAGGGATGCCGAGCCGTCTCGCCACAATCGAAGCGAAGTCTTCGGAATCGTTGGCCGAACCGGTCCCCTCGCTGAAACTGTCGCCCAGAACCACCAGACGCGGTCCCGAATCCGAGAGGGGTCTTACATCGGTGCCAGCCTGGACGGCCAGGCCACCAAAGTCGACGCCTGCGAAGAAATCGAACTCGTAGGTGTGATAGCCCGGCGAAAGACCGAGGGCGGACATGTCGAAGTTCACCCAACGCACCGATCCGTCGTTCGGCAACGAGAACGATCGGGATTCGGGAACGACCTTGCCATCGATCATCAGGGTGAAGCGCGAATTTCCGCCCAATGCGTACATTCTGATGTCGAAGGAAGTCGCATCGGTTTCGAAGGCGATCGCGCCGCCGAGCCCTGTCTTCGACCCGTTCGAAAAGGTCAGGTCGAAGGTTCGCGTGAACTGATACTTGGGGTAGGTTGGCCCCCATGTTCCCAGGTTTCCGCCAAGAAAAGTAATGTCGGGACTGAGTCGCCCGAACGTTGGTCCGGTATTGATGGGCGAACCGAGATTGGCGCCGCTGGTTATTGTGACGCCTGAAATTCGATCATCGGTTGAAAGGCCAAGTGATCCACCTGCGCCCAGCAATTCCACGTAGGAAAGCAATTTGCCTCTCCCATCTGACGGTGGATAAGGGAGCCTAGTTCAATAACAGGCACCGTCAAGGACGTAAGGTCGCCGCTTGACGGCGCCCCATCGCCACTCCAGCCATCTCAAACAGGATCCTGGCCGCGCACCGATCGCACCTGTCGCTTATTCTCCGGAACTGATCCGGCAGGAGGAATAGGCCGGACCCCAGCCGCTCCAGAAACGGCGGTCGCCGGTTTCTTGCTCTGCGCCTCGTCGCACGCAGCACTCCGGTCGATGAAATTCACCTTCGTTCGCAACAGGAAATTAACCGTGCCGGGCGGAACCATCGGCTTTCGCTGAGGCACGGAACATGACGATACGCGCATGGTTGCGCCAGGGTTCGACCACGAAGCACAAGCCTCGCGAGCCGCGTCTGCACGTCTCGCTGGAAGCGACAGGCACGCCCGCGGATGGCGAGGGCGTGCCGGTTACGGTCCACAACATTTCCGCAACGGGGATTCTCCTCGAATGCGACATTCCGATAGGCGTCGATGAAGAGCTTCGCATCGAACTGCCGCGCGCGCCCGGCACCATGGCGCATGTCGTGTGGACCAGCGGACATTTTGCCGGATGCCGGTTCGCGGCTCCGCTGGACAAGGCCGTGCTCAGCGCGGCCCGGTTGCGCAGCGCTGTCGATACTGGCGAGAGCGGGCAGGGCTCTGTGCCTGCGGACGAATCGGGGCCTGACGAACCGCTCGATCTTCGCCTGCGGCGGCTGCGCAAGCAGCGCGGCCTTACGCTCGCCGAACTGGCGGACAAGCTCGGCGTCAGCAAGCCGACCGTCTGGGCATGGGAGCAGGCCCGCAGCGTGCCATCCCCCGACCGTCACGAGAAGATCGCCGAAGTGCTGGGAACGACCGCTTCTGAGCTTCGCACCGGCAGGCAGGAAGACGTCGCCTCGGCGGTTCTCGATCGCAGTCGCCGGCGTATCGCCGAGGCCTTCGGCGTGAAGGCCGAAAGCATCCGGATAATGATTGAACTCTAGAAAGCCGAACAGCATGAAATCGCTTCGCGCCAATGTAACGCTTGCTCCGCCCGCAGACCGCCGGGAAACTCCCCGCTGGAATATCGACCTGCTCGTGACGCTTCCGCCCGAACAGGGCCAGCGCCATGCGCGTGTCCGCAACCTGTCGGAAGGCGGGATGATGCTGGAGACCGATGCCGATCTCGATGTCGGCGATGTCTTGTCAGTGAATCTCGATGGCGTCCTCCTCGTCGATGCGACCATCGTCTGGCGTCAGGAGCAGGGATACGGTTGCCAGTTCCTCGAAGCGATCCCCAGCGCGGTAATCAGTGCCGCGATCCTTCAGGCCCCGGTCGACTCTTCCGACGACCTGGCCACAGAGCCGCGATTCGAGGAATTTCCCATCGGCCTTCGCCCGACGATGGGAGAGCTGGCGGCCTGGAAATCCGAATTCGAGCGCAAGCATGCGCCAAAAGGCTTGCGGCTGGTGGCGTTCCGCCAGACCGAAGGCGGCTTGCTGATCGCGATTGCCTCGGCTGACTAGTACCTGGCAGACCCGGCAAACGGAACGCCCGCAACGGTGTTTCCGCCCTTCGCGCGCGCGAATCGCAGCGCGGCTTCCGCCGTCCTGACGGTCTGGTCAAGATCGCTCGTAACGTGCGTCAGTCCGATACTGGCGGTAATCGCGAACCGCCCCTGCCAGTCCGCGCAGGCGAGGCTGTCGAGAACCTCGACCACTTCGCGGCAGACGCCCCTTGCGCGCTCGGCGCTCCACCCCGGAAACAGCAAGCCAAAGCGGCTTCCTCCCACGCGCGAGATGCTGACATCCTCGGGCGACATGGACCTGAGGAAATCGGCGAAGCCCACGAGGAATTCGTCGCCCGCCGCAAGACCGTGATGCAGGTTGATTGCCTTGAAGAAATCGATGTCGACCAGCGCCAGCGAGGACGGCGTCTCGCTCGCCACGAGATGCGCGATCATGTGCTGCCACGCCTGACGGTTCGTCAGGCCGGTGAGCGGGTCGGTCAGTTCGGCGCGGAACAGCTGTTCTTCAAGCTGTCTTGCCTCGCCCCTGCTGCGCACGATGCCCAGAGTACCGCATGTGCCTCCCCGTCCGTCCGTGAGCGCGGTGATGCGCATGGCGAACCAGCGACCGCCCGTCATCCTTGAAGGCGAGCGGAACTCGATCCAGTCGGCTGGCCGGTGTCCGCCGAGCGCGGCTGCGAACGCGGTCTCGACCGCGTTCCGGAACTGCCCGTCCACCAGATCGCCGATGTGCGGCCCGATGAGCATCTCGGCCAGCGGGAAGCCGAGCTGACCGATCGCGGGTGTTGCCTCGTGAACGAAGCCGTCGCGATCGGTCTTGAAGATAATCTCGTCGTTACTTTCCAGAATAAGCTGACTTATGGCGAGCCTGTCGCCACTATCGAAATATAGCCCCAACGCCAATCCCCCCGAATTAGCTGTAGTGATGTCCAAATAACAATTTTAGTAAAATGTCCGTATTACCCTGTATAACTCTGTTAGTTTACAAGACTAACTTTCTGAATTACGGAGTTTATTAACCACAACAAGTGATTCGACTCAAACAGTTTCTCGTTTTCCATTCGGCGCTTTCGCCACGCAGCGCCTTGCGGGAAGGGTGGCTCCCGCTACAATCGGTTGTCGGAGAAAATCAGGGAGCCCGCAGGGCGGGGAGAGATGCCATGGCGATTATCGATCAAACCATCACCTATCGCAAAATCGGCGAGAGGCTCGCAGCTACGACCAATCCGCGTCACAAGCTGATGCTGGAGCGGCTGTATCAGCATGCGCGCGGCGAGGTGGAGGAAGACCTCGAGGCCGTGCTCGGCACGCTTGCGCCGCATCCGGTCTACAAGGTGCAGTCGCAGGGGCCGGAGATGAACCCGGAAGGCATGGAAAATGTCAGGAAGTTCTACATCGAACAGATCTTCGCCAAGGGCCGCCATGTCCTCGAATCGCTCAAGACGCGGATCGTGGTCGCGGACGATGCGATCATTACCGAGGGCGTGGTCAAGATCGTGATGTGGGGCCGCGACCTCTACATCGACAATCCGGTGGTCGACGATCCCGACGGCACCTACCTGCTGACCTACAACTCGCTAATCGTGTGGCCCTACGACGAGGAAGCGCGGATCGTGGGCGAGGAAAGCTGGGCCTACTATCCGCCCGACTGCGTGCAGAAGATCGATCCGGCTGAGGCTCCCGAAGCCTTCCATCGCTATCTGGCGAAGCGGCGGGCCGAGCCAGTGGCGTAATCTTCGGGTTGATCGCAACCGCGCTCTGTTTCCTAGTGCCAGCTCGCGCCGCCATCGATGGCGGTGGTGGTGCCATTGATGAAGCTGGACCGCTCGCTTGAAAGGAACAGCGCCAGCTCGGCGATTTCCTCCGGCGTGCCGGGACGGCGCATCATGTTGCCAAGCCCCATTTCATCGACGCCCGAGGATGAGCCTTGCACCATGCCCAGCGTCATCGCCGTCTTGATGACGCCGGGTGCAATGGCATTGGCGCGGATCCTGGGCCCGAGGTCGGCCGCCAGAACACGGGTCAGGCCGATCAACCCCGCCTTGGTCGCGGCATAGGCGGTCATGCCTTCGGGCGCGATCAGCCCGGCGAGCGAGGAAATGTTCACAATCGTCGCCTTGTCGGCCTGCTTGAGGTGTGGGAGCGCCGCATGGCACAGGTAATAGGGGCCGTGCAGGTTCACGCCCATGACCTCGTGCCAGACATCCGGCGTGGTTTCGGCAAAAGGGACGACGCGCAGGATGCCCGCCGCATTGACCAGCCCGTCGATACTGCCCATCGCCGTGGCCGCCGCCTCGGTTGCGGCCAGGACGGACTCGCGATTGGCCATATCGACGACCATGGTATCGGCATTGTCGATCTGGAGCGCGGCAAGCCCGTCGGCATTGATGTCGAACAGGGTCTGGCGCGCGCCGTGTTCGGCGAACAGGGTCGCGATGGCGCGGCCCATGCCCGATCCCGCCCCGGTCACGATAATCCTGCGCCCTTCCAGTTCCCGTTCGGCCATGTTCCATCCTCTCCAATTGGTGTTTCGCGCAGTCTTGTCGGCTTGGCCGGGGAAAGCAACGATTCAGTTACCGCTTTCCCTGTGCGCCGGGATTTGCAAGGGACTCCCGCAAGGCAAGACGGGGGAAAAGGGCAAGTGAGCGACAGTGGCATGATTGAGAGGTTGGGCGACCTGCTGGTGCCCGAGCCACTGGGCGATGACCGTTTTCGCCTTGCCAATACGACCGGCGGGTGGGCGCGGCTGTTCGGCGGGCAGGTGGTGGCGCAGGCTCTCGCCGCCGCAACTGCCACGGTGGGCGAGGACAGGCTGGTCAATTCGTTCCACGCCTATTTCCTGCGCGCGGGCGTGCGCGGCACGCCGACCGAATGCGCGGTCGAGCGCGAGCGCGACGGCGCCGGTTTTTCAAATCGCCGCATTGTCTCCAGCCAGAACGGCAAGCCGATCCTGACGATGATCGCATCGTGGCATACCGGCGAGCAGGGGCCGTCGCGCGACGAATTGCCGGTGCCGGAAGCCGGACCGCCAGAGGATTACCAGTCCTACCAGGACATTCCGAGCGAGGCTGCCGCGCTCGAACGCGGCTCACCCTTCGACATATTGGAGGTCCGCCCGGTCGTGGGCGGCATGATGGCGCCGAGCGAGCGCGTCAATGCGCCGGGGCGCACGCTGCTGTGGGTGCGATTCCGTGACGGTCACGATGCATCGCCGGCCATGGCGCGCACGATGATCGCCTATGCCAGCGACCTGCTGATGATCGGGACCGCGCTCCAGCCGCATCGCGAGGACATGCGGGGTGGTCAGCCGGTGGTGGCGAGCGTCGATCATGCGGTGCGTTTCCACGCCGCGCCGGATGTCTCCGACTGGACGCTGTTCGAGCAGCACAGCGACTGGGCGGGCGAGGGCCGAACCCTGATTCGCGGAGCGATGTTCCGTCGCGACGGTACGCGGATATGCTCGATCTCGCAGGAAGGCCTGCTGCGGCTGTAAGCCTTTCGCTCAGTCGTTCGACGCTTCCTTGAGCGCGATCGCAGCATCGTTGAGCGTATCGCGGTCGTGCCCGTGCTTGCGGATCAGAGTGCGGGCCTGTTGCTTGGAAATCCGGTGCTTGCGGGCGAAATAGGTTACGTCATAGCCGACGCCGGAATAGGTGCGGCTGGAACTGGTAGTCATCGTGTTGCGTCCCGTTGAAGGATTCCACCCCGCCCGCAAGCTGCCCGCGCCGACCTGAATCGCAGATGAAGCGATGGCCTTGACGGCTCGGCTGGCCGTGCCCGTCGAGCGTCCTGTCCGGGCTCAGGGTCTGTTGGGAAACGGCGTCCCACCGCGCCGCGCCTCGGCGACCGACTGGCGGGTGACGGGATAGCCGCGCCCTTCGGGGATCGTCACCCAGTCCTCGCCGTCGATGGTTTCGCGCTTTGCCGCCATGCGCTGCGGCGGAAATTCGGCGGCACTGGCCACCGCCTCGGCATGGTTGGCGAACCCTGCCAGCCGCTCGATATTGCGCATGGTCGGGAAGATCATGGAAATCTCGCCGCGCGCCTGCAGGTCGAGCGCGCCCTGGGCCGATGTCCAGAACAGGCGGGTGTTTTCGGTTGCATCGACCGCCACGTCCACCGCGCCGGTTCCGAGGTCGTGGACGAAGAAGCGCGTGTCGAAGGCCTTGTCCATCGGCGGGCACCAGTGCGCATAATAGGTGAGCGCGTCGAGATCGGGCTCCCAGCCGAAGCGATCCAGCACCGGCGCGAGGTTCTCCTCGGCGAACAGCATCTTGCGCGCCTCGCGCGCTTCGTGCGCGCTGACCGGCTGGCGCATAGCGATGACGAGACCGGTTTCTTCAAGTGTCTCACGGATACCGGCGACCTTCGATGCGGCGATGTCCGGGTCGGCCTGGGGCGCGAGGCGCGCCGCAAGCTCGTGGTCCGAAGGATCGAGCCGGCCGCCGGGAAAGACCGCCGCGCCGCCTGCAAAACGCATTTCCTTGGCGCGCTGGACCATCAGGAATTCCGGAGCTGCTGAATCGCGGCCCTTGCGGAAAATGATGATGGTGGAGGCGGGGACGACCTTGGGGCCTTCGGCGGGCATCGGCCCGGTCGCCGGGTAGAGCGCGTGATGATAACTGTCCATGCGCGCGACCCTTGCGCGAGCAGCGCCGTGACGCAAGCCGCATTTGCCTGAGGGCAGCATTTCGTGGGGTGCTGTCGGTGGGCTTTACATTCGCCTGACGCGTTTTTGCGCCAGAAAAACAAAAACAACACATAATCAAATAGATAGACAAATTGGCACGGGGCATGCATTATTCTGGGCACCCCCCAAAGCAGTCTCGACGAGGCGGGGCCCAAGTCTCCAGGGCCCCGCCTCCCCGAGAACCCCCGGACAACCAGACATACGAAAAAGCGCCGGAAAATCCGGCGCTTTCTGTTTTCGTGTAGTGATTTCCGCGTTCAGCCCTGCTGCGCGATATTCGCGTCGGCGATGACCTGTTGAAGTTCGCCTGCCTCGAACATTTCCATCATGATGTCGCTGCCACCGACGAATTCGCCCTTGATGTAGAGCTGCGGGATGGTCGGCCAGTCCGAATAGGACTTGATGCCCTGGCGGATCTCCTGATCCTGCAGCACGTCGACCGTTTCATACGGCACGCCGAGGTGATCGAGGATGGCGATGGCACGGCTCGAAAAGCCGCATTGCGGGAACAGCGGCGTGCCCTTCATGAACAGGACCACGTCGTTGTTTCCGACGATCTCGCCGATGCGGGCATTGGTGTCGGACATGGCAGGCACTTTCGTTGTTGCGAACTACGATCAATCAATTGGGAACGGCGGTGGTCAGTTGCAAGGCGTGAAGTTCACCACCCATGCGCCCGCCAAGCGCCTCGTAGACCATGCGGTGCTGGGCCGGACGCATCTTGCCGCGGAAAGCCTCGGAAACGACGCGCGCCGCATAGTGGTCGCCATCGCCCGCAAGATCGGTGATCGTCACTTCGGCATCGGGCAGCGCGGCCTTTATCAACGCCTCGATGGCCTCGGCGGCCATGGGCATGTCAGGCCTCGCCCATCAGCGCGCGGCGCGCCTCGACGGTCTTGTCCTCAAGCGCGGTGCGCACTTCGGCATCGCTCGTTTCGATGCCTGCCGAGGTGAGATCGCCGAGCAGCTTGCGGATCACGTCCTCGTCGCCGGCTTCCTCGAAGTCGGCCTGAACGACCGACTTGGCATAGGCGTCGGTCTCCGCTGCCGAAAGGTTCATGCGCGCGGCCGCCCATTCGCCGAGCAGGCGGTTGCGGCGCGCCTGGATGCGGAACTGCATGTCCTGATCGTGCGCGTATTTCGCTTCTTCGCCGCGCTCACGGTCGTTGAAATCGGTCATCGTGCTAAATCCTGTCTGGAATCGTTACACCGGGCGATAGTGCCGGGGCACTGGCCATGCAATCCCCTCGGAACCCTATTCGAAATTCGCAATCCGCGAATTTCGATGGCCGCTCCAGCTCACTCCCGCACCCGGCCACCCAAAGTGTACCATTCCGTTGGGTGGCCGGGTGAGGGAGTGGGCCGGTGCCGAACGATCCGAAACTTCGTTTCGGATCAGACGTTCAAGCCGCCTCGGCCCTGGCGAGAAACGGCAGCTCGCTGGAAGCCTTGCTTTCGAAACCCGAGATGGCTTCGTCCTGCGCGAGGGTCAGGCCGACCTCGTCGAGCCCGTTGAGCAGGCAATGCTTGCGGAACGGATCGATGGGAAACTCGTAGCGGTCCTGAAACGGCGTGGTGACGGTCTGCGCTTCGAGATCGACGTGGATCGGGTCGGTCTGCGCCACTTCCATCAGCCGGTCGACAGCCTCCTGGGGAAGCGCCACGGTCAGGATGCCATTCTTGAAGGCATTGCCCGAGAAGATGTCGGAAAAGCTCGGTGCGATCACGCAGGTAATACCCATGTCGAGCAGGGCCCATGCGGCGTGTTCGCGGCTTGAGCCGCAGCCGAAATTGTCGCCCGCGATAAGGATCGGAGAGCCGGTGAAAGTCGGGTTTTCGAAAACGTTGCCCGGCTCCTTCTTCACGGCCTCGAAAGCGCCGACGCCCAGCCCTTCGCGGCTGATGGTCTTTAGCCAGTGGGCGGGGATGATGACGTCGGTATCGACGTTCTTGCGGCCGAACGGGATCGCCCGGCCTTCGATCTTGCGGACGGGTTCCATCAATCTGTCTCCGGGGGAAAATGCGGGGCCTTGCTCGTGGTTGGTGAATGACCTTCGGCCTTGTCCTTACGGCGCTTGTTCACGAACAGCAGCGCGGCGGCAATCGCGGCGGAGCCGACTGCGGCGCCTGCGGCAAGAGCGGCCTTGGTTTTCCAGTCGTTATCGGATTTGTCGGTCATGGTTCCGGATATGCTGTGTGAGGCGCCGTGGCGCAAGGGCGGGAGGCGGCAATTTCGTTCTGTCGGGCCGTGTCAGAGCTTCACGCCGCTCCGTCGCGGTAAAGCTTGTAGGTGATCGCATCGTGCAACGCATTGAACGAGGCGTCGATCACGTTGGCCGAGACGCCGATGGTCGACCAGCGGTTTCCATGCGAATCCGCGCTTTCGATCAGGACGCGGGTCACGGCCTGCGTGCCAGCGCCGGGCGTCAGGATCCTGACCTTGTAATCGACCAGCCGCATATCCTCGAGCTGAGGATAGACCTCGGTCAGGGCCTTGCGCAGCGCATTGTCGAGTGCGTTCACCGGACCGTTGCCCTCGGCCACGGTCATGAAATGCTTGTCGCCGATGTCCACCTTGATCGTCGCCTCGGAAAGGGTGACGATCTCGCCCTTCGCGTTCCAGCGCCGCTCGTCGAGCACCCGGAAGCTCTGCAGGGCGAAGTAGTCCGGCACGGTTTCGAGTGCGCGCCGCGCCAGCAGTTCAAAGCTGGCCGAAGCGCCGTCGTACGCATAGCCTTCGTTCTCGCGCGACTTCACTTCGTCGAGAAGTGCGTTGATACGAGGATTCTTCGGATCGACCTCGATCCCGACCTCGCGGAAATTGGCCAGCACGTTGGAGCGGCCGGACTGGTCGGAAACGAGGATGTGGCGTTCGTTGCCGACGGATTCAGGCGTCACGTGCTCGTAGGTGCGGGCGTCCTTCTCGATGGCCGAGACATGCAGCCCGCCCTTGTGCGCGAAGGCGCGCTCGCCGACATAGGCAGCGCCAGCATCGGGCGCACGGTTGAGCCGGTCGTCGAGAAAGCGCGAGACATGGGTCAGGCGCGCAAGATCGTCGTGATCGAGGCCGGTCTCGTAGCCCATCTTGAGCATCAGCGAGGGGATGATCGAGGTCAGGTTGGCATTGCCGCAGCGTTCGCCCAGGCCATTGAGCGTGCCTTGCACTTGTCGAGCCCCTGCGCGCACCGCCGCCAGCGAATTGGCGACGGCATTGTCGGTGTCGTCATGACAATGGATGCCGAGGTGATCGCCCGGCACATGCTTTGCCACTTCGGCGACAATGCTCTCGATCTCGTCGGGCAGGGTGCCGCCATTGGTGTCGCACAGCACTACCCAGCGCGCGCCGGCCTCGTGCGCGGCCTTGACGCAGGCCAGCGCGAAATCGGGATTGGCCTTGTAGCCATCGAAGAAGTGCTCGGCGTCGAACAGTGCTTCACCTGCCTTTTCGGCGGCGAGCGCGACGGAATCGCGGATCATTGCCACATTCTCGTCGAGGCTGACGCCAAGTGCGACATCGACGTGGAAGTCCCAGGTCTTGCCGACCAGGCAGATCGCGTCTGCCCCGCCGTCGAGGATTGCGCGCAGGCCGGGATCGTTGTCCGCGCTGCGACCGGCGCGGCGCGTCATCCCGAAGGCAGACAATCTGGCGCGTTTCAGTGCGGGCTTGTCGGCGAAGAACGCGTCGTCGGTCGGGTTGGCGCCGGGCCAGCCGCCTTCGAGATAATCGATGCCCAGCTTGTCGAGCTCAAGCGCGATCGCTGCCTTGTCCGAGGCGGAGAAGTTGACCCCCTGTGTCTGCGCACCGTCGCGCAGGGTCGTGTCGTAGATGTAGACTCTCCCCGCAGACATGACGTCAGGTGAGGTCGCGCACGTCGGTAAGTCTGCCGGTAACCGCGGCGGCGGCGGCCATCGCCGGGGAGACGAGGTGGGTGCGCGAGCCCGGACCCTGCCGGCCGGTGAAGTTGCGGTTGCTGGTCGAGGCGCAGCGTTCGCCCGGCGGCACCTTGTCGGGGTTCATCGCGAGACATGCCGAACAGCCCGGCTCGCGCCATTCGAGGCCCGCTTCGGTGATGATCTTGTCGAGCCCTTCGGCCTCGGCCTGTTCCTTGACGAGGCCCGAGCCGGGAACGACGATCGCCCACTTGATGTTCGGCGCGCGCTTGCGGCCCTTGAGCACGGCGGCGGCGGCGCGCAGGTCCTCGATCCGGCTGTTGGTGCACGAGCCGATGAAAATGTGCTCGACCTCGATGTCGGTCATCTTCGTGCCGGGCTCAAGGCCCATGTATTCGAGGCTTACCTTGGCGGCCTGCTGCTTGGCCGGATCGGCGAAGCTGTCGGGCGCGGGGACGACGCCGCCGATGGCGACGGTATCTTCCGGGCTGGTGCCCCAGGTGACGGTCGGCGGAACGTCGGCGGCCTGAATGACGATGGACTTGTCGAATGTGGCGCCCTCATCGGTCTTAAGGCTCTTCCACCATGCCACGGCCTTGTCCCAGTCCTCGCCCTTGGGCGCATAGGGCCGCCCCTTGACATAGGCGATGGTCTTGTCGTCGGGCGCGACGAGGCCGGCGCGCGCGCCCGCCTCGAT
>JAGREJ010000067.1 GCA_020446595.1 Novosphingobium sp.
GACCATCGCATCGGCGCAATGGGCATTGACCATGTATTCGACGGAGTCGGCGATGAGATCGCGGCTCGGCAGCGAATAGAGCATGCCATCGTGGCCCATGGCGATGCCGTCATCGACCGCAATGGTATTGAATTCCTTGGCTACACCGCCCGCCGCCTCGATCTCGCGCGCGACCATCTGGCCAAGGTCTTTCAGGTGAACATGCCCCGGCACGAATTGCGTGAACGAGTTCACCACCGCGATGATCGGCTTGCCGAAATCGCTCTCTTTCATGCCGGTGGCGCGCCACAGGCCGCGCGCGCCCGCCATGTTGCGGCCGTGGGTGGTGGTGCGGGAACGATAGGCTGGCATGGGGTACTCCGGGTTTTCGCTGGCCTCGCCCTACTTTACGTTACGAGTCCAGTCGAAGCAAAAATGGGTCGCATCGTGACCTGCCGGGAGAAATGCCATGACAGTGAGCACCTATCGTCCGCCGGAAAGCCTGCGCGCGGTCCACGCGGGAGTGGGCGCCGTCGGGGAAATGCTGGGAGCGGAACTGGCCGCGCAACAGGTAAAGCGTCCGCTCATCGTCTGCGGCGCGAACATCGCGGCCTCGCCACTGCTGGAGCGGGTCAAAAGCGCGGCGGAGATGGACTGCGCGGTCTTTGCCGGTTCACTCCCGCATACGCCCTATGCCACGATCGATGCGGGCGCGCGCATGGCCGCCGAAGTGAAGCCGGACGCGGTCATCACGCTGGGCGGGAGCAGCACATCGGATTGCGCGAAAGGCATCGTCGTTCTGCACCGCACCGGCAAGGCCTCGGTGCGCGAGCTGGAACCGATAGATTTTGCCAATGTGCTTGCTCCAACGACCGCGCGGGACGACGCGCCGACTCCGCTCATCTGCATTCCCACGACGCTGTCGGCGGCCGAATTCCAGAATTTCTTCGGCGCGCTCGACGAGCGGACCAGTCGCAAGCACCCCTACTCCACGCTCGGCCTGACCACGCGCACGGTGATCCTCGACGGGGAAATGGCGGCGACGACGCCCGCCGCGCTCTGGGCCGAGACCGGGGTGAAGGCGCTGGACGATACGCTCGGGCGCTATTGCAATTCGATCCATGACGAGCCCGCCGCCGACGCCGTCCACGAAGCCGCGATCCGGGGCCTGCTCGAAAACCTCGGCCCGAGCATGGCAGGCGACGCCGACCTGCGTCAGAAAGTGCTGGTCGATACCTGGCTTACCGCTTTCGAAATGCCGCGCCACCAAACCCGCACGCGCGGCCCGTGGCTCTCGACCGCCGCGCGACATGTGCTGGGAGCCGTGCTGCACCTGCCGCACGGCATTGGCTCATGCGTCGCGCTGATCGAGGCCCTGCGCTTCCACGCCGATTCCACCGGCAAGCGGCAACGGCAGTTGGCCGAACGAACCGGCCTGGCTCTGGATGCGCACGGATCGCTCGCAGATGCCGTGGCGCAGTGGCTCGACACGCTCGGCGTCCCCGCAAGGCTCTCGGTGCTTGGCTATGACAAGACGGCGCTCAACGAGATTGCCAACGAGATCGTCAAGGAAGCGCCCGGTCTCGGCGCCCTCGAGCGGGTCCGCGAAGCTTGCGAACGCATGTGGTGACGAGCCCCTCGCGCAGGGACAAGCGAACCAGCGCGAAAGGACCGGTTCCGAAATCGCCCCGGCGGCAGGGTTATGGCTGTCCAGTGCGGCGCGCGCCATGGCAATGTCTGGTGACGGCACAGTGGATTGAAGGGATGCGCAATGAAATCGCTTGAGGGGAAAGTGGCCTTGATTACCGGCGGAAGCCGGGGAATCGGCCGAGGCGTCGCACTAACGTTGGTGAGCGAGGGCGCGCGAGTTGCCATTTGCGGGCGAACCGGGGCGACGCTGGAAAAGACGCGCGAGGAAATCGAGCAACGCGGCGGCGAGGTTCTGGCCATCGAATGCGATGTGGCCGATCGCGAGGGCCGAATTCGGCTCGTCGAGCAGACTGTCGAACACTTCGGCACGATCGACATCCTGATCAACAACGCCGCGCTTGTCCCGGCCGCGCCATTGCTCGAAGCGGATGAGGCGACGATCGACGCAGCCTGGGAGACTGGCCCCAAGGCAAGCCTGCACCTCATGCAGCTCTGTCATCCGCACCTGAAGGGCAATGGCGCTATCGTAAACGTCTCGTCCGGGGCCGCGATTGCGGACAGCTTGCCCGATCGCGGCGTCTACGCGGCAGTAAAATCGGCGCTCAACGCATTCTCGCGTCATGCCGCGAACGAATGGGCAAAGGACGGCATTCGCGTGAACACGATCATGCCGATCGCGCGCAGCGAAAACTTTGCCGCCTTGCTCGATAGCGATCCCGAACTCGAAAGGTCGTTCAGCGAGCGCATACCGCTGGGCCGCCTCGGCGACTGCGAGTCCGACATCGGTCCCGCCGTCGCCTTTCTGGTCGGCCCGGCCTCAGGCTACATCACCGGCGCGATCATCCCCCTGGACGGGGGAAGCTCCTACCCGCGCTGAACCCGAAGCGCTCTTGGCTCAGCGCTTGCCTTCGATCAGCCCCTTGAGGTTGCTGCTCATGAACTTCTCCTGATCTTCCTTCGAGAAGTTCTTCACCTCGTCAATGTAGTCGAGCGGCTTTTCGAGCCCTTCGGCATGCGGCCAGTCGCTGCCGAACAGCAGCCGGTCCTTCGACACATATTTGGCGAGCTCGTCGAAGTCCTCTTCGTAGAACGGCGCTACGAAAACCTTCTCCTGGAAGGTCTCGTACGGGTCGCTCGCGAAGCCCTGCGGCATCTGGCCATAGGCCTTCTTGAGGATCTTGCTGATAGTCGGCACGAAGGTGGCGCCGTTTTCGGCCGAGACCCAGCGGATGTTGGGATTGCGGTCCATAACGCCATGGCAGATCAGCGCACAGAGCATGTCCTGAATGGCGCGGCTCACGCCGTCCATGCACAGCTTGAGCGGATCGCTGCGGTCGAAGGCCACCTGGCCGCCGGAGCCGCCGCTCCACCATTCGTAGATCCGGTCATAGCCCGAGTCCGAGCAGTGCAGGACTACGAAAATGTTCGATTCGTTGACCTTGGCCCAGAACCGGTCGAACTCGCGGTCGCCCGGCGAACGCGAGCCGAGCCGACCCGGAGCGGGCGCCGGACGCACGAGGATGTGCTTGACGCCCTGCGCCAGCAGATAGTCGATCTCGGCCTCGGCGTGCTCGGCGCTGGTGAGCGAGACATAGCCGCAGGGGAAGATGCGATCCTTGTAATTGTAGGTCCACTCGTCGGCGACCCAGGCGTTAAGCGAGTGAATGCAGGCCGAAATCAGTTCCACATCGTTGCCCATGTGCCCTTCGACCACCGAAGCGAGCGTCGGGAAGATAAGCTGAGCGTGGACCTTCTGTTCATCGAGCAGCTTCAGCCGTGCTTCAGGCTCGGCGAATTCGGGCTGGAACCGCAGCGGATCGCCGGTCATTTCGCGAAGCGAGAGGCCTTCCTTGTTGTCCGCGCGGAACCACTTTTCGTGGCTGCCCGGCTTTGCGACGACTTCAAAGGTCGGGTTCGGAATCCATTCCGAGATATGCCCGTTGACTGCCAGCTTGGTGCGCCCGTTGACCGTCACATACTGCAGCGCGTTGTGAAACTTCTTGGGCAGATGGCGGCGGAACGTATCGGCGGTCTCGTAGAGATGGCCGTCGGCGTCATAGACCGGATAGCCGAGATCGCGCGTCTCGCTGGGACGTTCCATCACGGTTTGGACTGGCATTGTAGTGTCTCCCGCAGAATATCAGTTATTGCGAGGATACGCCTGTCTGCGCGCGAATCCAAGGTACGGTGGGAAAGCCCGTAATTATGGACGATCCTGCCGATGCGGCTCAGGAGATCGCGAGGGCAACCTGACCGCAGATTTGCGTGAGGCGTTCGGCCCATTCGGCCTGCCCGGCCTCATGCGCGATCAGATCCTGCCGAATTTCGATGTAGAGATAGGGCCGCCCCTCGCTCTCGACGTGGCGCTCGATGGCGGCGTTATATTGCTTGCCCGAATAGGGAAGCTGGTCGCCGACGATCAGCCCGTCGGCCTCGAGCAAAGGCTGTGCCGCCCGCGCGCCGCGGTCGTCCTCGTCATAGAGGAGTCCGCAATGCCAGGGACGCAGTTCGCTGGGTGCGGAGGCGAGCACGGGCGTATAGCTGTGCAGGATCAGCACCAGCGACGGGGGCGCGCCTTCGAGCAGATCGGTCAACTTGGCGTGAAACGGGCGATGGAATCGCGCAAGCCGCGCCTCACGGTCGATCCCGAGATTACCCGGAATCGCATGGCCGTCGCTTACCTCGGGAATAGCGGCAGGATCGCTCTCGCGCCGGTTGGTATCGCATACCAGTCGGCTCACCGAGCCCAGCAAGGCAGCGGTTCCGGCCTCGCGGGCCATCATTTCGGCGATCCCGGCGACACCGATGTCGATGGCG
>JAGREJ010000068.1 GCA_020446595.1 Novosphingobium sp.
AGCGCGCGCGCAATATCCATGCGCGCGATGGCGTGAGCGAGGACGAATTCGTCGCCATGCGCGAAGCCCGCGACAAGACGCTCGACATGCCGCGTCTGATCCTGCCTTCGGTGCAGGTCAACATGCGCGCCGGACACTTGCCGCCGGCCGATGACAACGGCGTGACCTATCTCAAGCTGCCCGTGAACGCGGTATGACCCTGCCGGGCTTCCCCCACGCCATGCCGCTCGAAGGTCTGATTGGCGGTCTGCTGATCGGACTGGCTGCGGCAATCATGTTGCTCGGCCTTGGCCGGATCGCGGGCGTGAGCGGGATGACCGCGCGAGCGACCGGGATCGCCGACAGTGGCGCGCCGCGTAATCTCGCCATCGCCTTCGTCGTCGGGCTGCCGCTGGGCGCGCTGCTGGTAACGCTGGCCACTGGCGGCGTGGAGACGCAGTTTCCGGCCAGCAACGGCACACTCATCATTGCGGGTCTTCTGGTCGGTATCGGAACCCGGCTCGGTTCGGGCTGCACCAGCGGCCATGGCGTTTGCGGCATGTCGCGCCTCTCGCCCCGCTCGATCGTTGCGACCGCGACCTTCATGGCCAGCGGCTTTGCCACAGTCGCCGCGATGCGCCTGCTCGGATTCATTGGCTGACAATTACGGGAGAATGGAAATGACCAGGAACATGGGAACCATCGACCGGGTGCTGCGCACCATCGTGGCGCTGGTCATCGGCTATCTGTGGTGGACCGGCGCGATTGCCGGGACCCTTGGCACCGTGCTGGCGGTTCTGGCGGTCGTCTTCCTGCTCACCAGTGCCGTCGCCTTCTGTCCGCTGTACCGGCCGCTTGGCCTTTCGACCTGCGGCAAGGGCACATGAAAACCGCCGTAACCGCCTTGCTTTCGGGCCTGCTGTTCGGCGCGGGCCTTGCCTATTCGGGTATGGCGGATCCGGCACGGGTCCAGGGGTTTCTCGACCTGTTCGGCGCATGGGATCCGACGCTCGCCTTCGTCATGGCCGGAGCCATGGCGCCGATGGCGATCGCCTGGCTCTTCCAGAAGCGCATGACCAGCCCGATTGCCTGCGAGGCCTTCGACCTGCCGGGCACCAGCCTGCTCGACCGCAAACTTGTGGGCGGCGCCGTGTTGTTCGGCATGGGTTGGGGGATCGGCGGCCTGTGCCCCGGCCCTGCAATGGCCGACCTTGCCATAGAGCCAGTGAAAGCCGCGATCTTCGTCCTGGCGATGCTTGCCGGCATGGTGCTTCACCGCTTCGCATCAAGATAAGCCGAACCGCAGGCTGACTGGCGCACAAAGGAAACGAAAATGGATATCAAGGCACTGGACGCGACGTTTGCCGTGTCGCCACAGATACGTCCGGACGACGTCGCCGAGATTGCCGCCCAGGGATACAAGGCGATCATCTGCAACCGCCCCGACGACGAGGAACAGGGCCAACCGGATGCCGCGTCGATCCGCGCGGCAGCGGAAGAGGCAGGCCTCGCATTCGCATACGTTCCGGCGGTTTCCGGTGCACTTACCGGTGAAAACGCCGCAGCGATGAAGCGCGCTCTGGCTGACCTGCCCTCCCCTGTCTTCGCCTATTGCCGCTCGGGTGCGCGGTCGACCCGGCTTTACGAAATGGCGAGCGAGGAACTGGCGCGACCCGAGAACGGAACGCCCCACGATATCGTCATTGTCGGTGGCGGCAGCGCCGGAATTGCGACGGCATCCAGCTTGCTCAGGCGCAACCCGGATCTGGACATCGCGATCATAGAGCCTTCCGAAGTCCACTATTACCAACCCGGCTGGACCATGGTCGGTGCGGGCGTGTTCGACAAGGAATTCACGCGCCGTCCGGAAGCGCGGGTCATGCCCGACAAGGTCACCTGGATACGCGCTTCTGCCTCCGGCTTCGCGCCCGACGATAATGCCGTGATCCTGTGCGACGGGCAGGAAGTGCGCTATCGCGTGTTGATTGCCTGCCCCGGCATCCAGCTCGACTGGGAGGCGATCCCAGGCCTGCCCGAGACGATCGGCAGGAACGGCGTCACCTCCAACTACGGTTACGACCTTGCCCCCTATACCAACCGGCTGGTGAAGGAGTTCAAGGGAGGACGCGCCCTGTTCACCCAGCCTCCGATGCCGATCAAGTGCGCAGGCGCGCCCCAGAAGGCGATGTATCTTTCCTGCTATCGCTGGGAGAAGGCAGGCGTCCTGCAAGACACAGATGTTCAGTTCCACAATGCCGGCGCGGTGCTGTTTGGCGTCGCGGCCTATGTCCCGGCCCTGATGGAATATGTCGAACGCTACGGTGCGCACCTGAACCTCGAATCGAAGCTCGTCGCCATCGATGGCGAGAGGAAGGTCGCGACCTTCGAGCAGAAAGGCGGAGACAACACGGTCCGCGTTGAGGAACCATTCGATATGATCCATGTCGTCCCCCCGCAGGTCGCGCCGGACTTCGTGCGCTCAAGCCCACTGGCGGCGGCGTCAGGCTTCATCGAAGTGGACGAGGCGACTCTGCGTCACCCGCGCTATCCCAATGTCTTTGCGCTGGGCGATGCCTGCTCGGCCTCCAACGCCAAAACGGCTGCCGCGGTGCGCAAGCAGGCGCCGGTCGTGGCGGTGAATGCGCTCGCCGCTCTGGAGGGCAAGGAACCGGTCGCCGACTACGATGGCTACGGCTCGTGCCCGCTGACGGTCGAAGCCGGCAAGATCGTGCTCGCCGAATTCGGCTATGGCGGCAAACTGCTGCCCAGCTTCCCCAACTGGCTGATCGACGGGACGCGCCCTTCCCGCCTCTCGTGGCTGCTCAAGGACACGATCCTGCCGCCGGTCTACTGGCACGGAATGCTAAAAGGCCGCGAATGGCTTGTCGCGCCGCACATGATCGGCGCCTGAGCCATGAACCTCGGGCGCTACCTGCCCGTGCTCCAGTGGGGACGCGGCTATAACACGACGGTGCTGACCAACGATCTGGTCGCGGCCGCCATCGTCACCATTATGCTGATCCCGCAGAGCTTGGCCTATGCCATGCTGGCGGGACTGCCGCCGCAGGTCGGCCTCTATGCCTCGATCCTGCCGATCGTCGCCTATGCGCTGTTCGGCACGAGCCGCGCGCTGGCGGTCGGCCCGGTCGCGGTCGTGTCGCTGATGACCCTGACGGCGGCGAGCGCGGTCGCCCCGCCGGGAAGCGCCGAGTTCATCGCAGCGGCGCTGATCCTCGCCCTGCTTTCCGGTCTGTTCCTGCTTGCCATGGGCGTGCTGCGGCTGGGTTTCCTGGCAAACCTGCTGTCGCACCCGGTCGTATCGGGCTTCATAACCGCCTCGGGCATCATCATCGCCACGAGCCAGTTGAAGTCGATCTTCGGCATCAAGGCGAGCGGCGAGGCCCTGCCCGAATTGCTGCGCACGCTGGGCGAAAACGTCACGAACACCAATCTTCCGACGCTGGTCATCGGCGTGATCGCGACGGTGTTCCTGTTCTGGGTGCGCAAGGGCCTCAAGCCCCTGCTGATCCGGATCGGTCTCAAGCCACGCACGGCAGACCTTTCGGCAAAGGCCGGGCCGATTGCCGCCGTTGCCGTATCGACGCTGGCGGTTGTGCTGCTCGGTCTGGAAGACAAGGGCGTCAAGGTCGTCGGGCAGATTCCGCAAAGCCTGCCGCCTTTCACCGTGCCGATGTTCGATGCCGCGCTATGGCAACAACTGGCCGTGCCGGCCCTGCTGTTGTCCGTGATCGGCTTCGTCGAGAGCGTTTCGGTCGCGCAAACGCTCGCGGCCCGCAAACGCCAGCGGATCGACCCGGATCAGGAATTGATCGGCCTTGGCGCCGCCAATGTCGCAGCCTCGTTCAGCGGCGGCTACCCGGTGACCGGCGGCTTCGCGCGCTCGGTGGTCAATTTCGATGCCGGAGCCGAAACCCCGGCGGCTGGAGCTTTCACAGCGGTCGGCATTGCCGTGGCGGCGCTGTTCCTCACGCCCTTCCTTGCCTCGCTGCCGATTGCCACTCTCGCTGCAACGATCATCGTCGCCGTGCTCAGCCTGGTCGATTTCAAGCCGCTTGCTCACGTCTGGCGCTACTCAAGGCCGGACTTCGCTGCGATGGCCGGGACGATCCTCGTCACCCTGCTGGCGGGCGTTGAGAAAGGCGTGATTACCGGAGTCGGGCTCAGCCTCGCGCTGTTCCTGTGGCGCGCGTCACGCCCCCATGCGGCCATTGTCGGGCGCGTTCCCGAGACCGAGCATTTCCGCAACGTGAAACGCCACAAGGTCATCACCGATCCGCGCGTGCTGACGATCCGCATCGACGAGAGCCTGACCTATCTCAACGCCCGCTGGCTGGAGGAATTCGTGCTCGAGCAGGTTTCGGAACAGCCGCAAGTGCGCCACCTCGTGCTGATGTGCTCGGCGGTCAACGCCATCGATGCCTCCGCATTGGAGAGCGTCGAGGCAATCAATCACCGCCTGTCGGACAGCGGCGTGAAACTGCACCTCTCCGAGGTAAAGGGGCCGGTCATGGATGCGCTGGAACGCTCGCACTTTCTGGAGGCACTGACCGGCAAGATCTGGCTTTCCCAGAACGAGGCGTTCTCCTCGCTCATCACTCTTTCCGAGGAAGACGGTCAAACCGCCCAATCGGACGACCTCTGGCTGGCGAGAGGGCTGATATGACGGCGGCAATCACCTGATATGCCACTTACTGTAATTATGTAATCAAATTGGATCGCTCGGGTTGCATGGCCCACATAGGGGTTGCAACCACAAGCAAAAGGAAATCATCATGAGCCTGCATATCGGAGACATCGCTCCCGACTTCACCGTAGAAACCCAGAACGGCACGATCAGCCTGCACGACTGGGCTGGTGACAGCTGGGTCTTCTTCTTCAGCCACCCGGCCGACTTCACCCCGGTCTGCACCACCGAAATGGGCCGGACCGCGCAACTCGCCGACGAGTTCGAGAAGCGCAACGTGAAGCCCCTCGGCCTTTCGACCGACACTGCGGAAGAGCACCGCAAGTGGATCGAGGACGTCAACGACACCCAGAACACGAACCTCACCTTCCCCATCGTCGCCGATGCCGATCTGGGAATCGCGAAGCTCTACGACATGCTCCACCCAGAGCAGAGCGAAACCGCCGCGGTGCGCTCTGTGTTCATCATCGATCCGTCGAAGAAAATTCGCCTGATGATGACCTATCCGATGAGCGTCGGTCGCAATTTCGACGAGATCCTGCGCGTGATTGACGCGCTTCAGACCGGCGACAAGTTCAGGATCGCAACGCCGGCCGACTGGTCGCCCGGAAAGGAAGTGATTATTCCTCCCTCGATCGGCGACGAGGAAGCGGCGAAGCTGTTCCCGCAAGGCTGGACGACACACCGGCCATACCTGCGGACCACGCAGGTCGCCTGAACGACAACCGACCCGCGCAGCAGGGGATCGACATAATCCGCACCTTCGAAAGCAACCTTGCTCCGAGAATGTGGAACACGTGTGTGCTCGATCTCCTGCCTCGCCCTTTTGAATACCCTTGTTTTGCACAACCGGTTTGAATCCAGAGGGAACACACAATGATCGAACAGGACTGGGCACTGGTGCTGGCGCGGCTCCAGTTTGCCTTCACGGTCAGCTTCCACTTTCTGTTCCCGGCGTTCTCCATCGGACTGGCGAGCTTTCTCGCCGTCCTCGAGGGCCTGTGGCTCAAGACCGGCAAGGGCGTCTACGCGAACCTCTATCGATACTGGCTGAAGATTTTCGCCATTGTCTTCGCGATGGGCGTCGTCTCGGGCATCGTCATGTCCTACCAGTTCGGCACCAACTGGGCCGTATTCTCGGACAAGGCCGGACCGGTGATCGGTCCGCTGATGGCCTACGAGGTGCTGACCGCCTTCTTCCTCGAAGCCGGTTTCCTTGGTGTGATGCTGTTCGGGATCAACAAGGTCGGGCGCAAGCTGCATTTCGTGGCGACGCTTGCCGTCGCGGCGGGCACATTCGTCTCGGCGTTCTGGATCCTGTCGGTCAATAGCTGGATGCAGACTCCGGTCGGCTACGAGATGGGCGCGAACGGGCAGTTTCTCCCCGGCGAGTCCTGGCTGGCGATCGTGTTCAACCCCAGCTTTCCCTACCGCCTCGTCCACACCGTGCTCGCCGCATACCTGACGACGGCCTTCATAGTCGGCGCGGTCGGCGCCTGGCACTTGCTGCAGGATCGCGCCAACCCCGGCGCGCGCAAGATGTTCTCGATGGCGATGTGGATGGCGGCGCTTGTCGCCCCGATCCAGATCTTCGCCGGCGACATGCACGGCCTCAACACGCTTGAACACCAGCCCGCCAAGGTCATGGCGATGGAAGGCCATTACCAGAGCCACCCTGATGGCGCGCCGCTGATCCTGTTCGGCGTGCCCAACAGCACCGAAAAGCGTGTCGACTATGCCGTTGAGATCCCGAAGGCGAGTTCACTCATCCTCAAGCATGAGTGGGACGCGCCGCTGAAGGGACTGGACACCGTGCCAGTCGAGGACCAGCCACCCGTCGGCATCGTGTTCTGGGCCTTCCGGGTCATGGTGGGCCTGGGCTTCGCGATGCTGGGCATCGGCCTGTGGAGCCTTGTCGCGCGCTGGCGCAAATCGCTCTATGACTGGCGGCTGCTCCACCGCTTCGCCGTCCTGATGGGGCCGTCCGGTCTGATCGCGGTGCTTGCCGGGTGGATCGTGACAGAAGTGGGCCGCCAGCCCTTCACCGTCTATGGCCTGCTGCGCACCGCCGAGAGCGCGTCGCCGCTCGACGCCCCTGCCGTCGCCATGTCGTTGCTGGCGTTCGTCGTCGTCTATTTCGCGGTATTCGGCATGGGCATCTGGTATTTGCTGAGGCTGATGAACAAGCCACCCGAAGCGCACGAACTCCCGCCCGGTGACGAGCCGATCCGCAGCGCCGGAATCACACCGGCCTCACAGATTGCAGGCAGGGACAACATTGCCGCTGCTGAACAGAACGGGGAGATCGCGTGATGGACCTGACAGTCATCTGGGCCTGCATTATCGGCTTCGCCATCGTCGCCTATGTCGTGATGGATGGTTTCGATCTTGGCATCGGCATCCTGTTCCCGTTCTACAAACCCGGCGAGGATCGAGACACCGCGATGAATTCGATCGCGCCGGTATGGGACGGCAACGAGACATGGCTGGTCATGGGCGTGGGCGGGCTGTTCGCGGCCTTCCCGCTCGCCTACGCGATCGTCCTGCCCGCGCTTTATGCACCGATGATCGCCATGCTGCTGGGCCTCGTCTTCCGGGGCGTTGCTTTCGAATTTCGCTGGCGCGATCCGGAGCACCGCGCGTTCTGGGATGCGGCCTTCACCACGGGGTCGATAGTGGCGACATTCGCCCAGGGCATCGCGCTGGGCGCCCTGCTGCAGGGCATCACCGTGGAAGGCCGCGCCTATGCCGGGGGATGGTGGGAGTGGCTCTCTCCGTTCAGCCTGCTTACCGGTGTCGGCCTTGTCGTGGGCTACAGCCTGCTGGGCGCATGCTGGCTGATCTGGAAGACCGAAGGCAGCCTGCAGCGGCAGGCAATCACCTATGCCGGACGGTTCGGCATTGGCCTGTTGCTCATGATCGGCGCGATCAGTCTGGCAACCCTGACGCTCGAGCCGCAATATCATCAACGCTGGCTCAGCTACCCCGGCGTTCTGGCGACCGCGCAAGTACCGCTCGCCACTCTGGTCGTGACTTTCCTGTTCTATCGCAGCCTGCGGCTCGGGAAGGATGCGCAGCCGTTCTTCTGGGCGCTGGCGCTGTTCGGGCTGTGTCTGGTCGGCCTTGGCATTTCCATCTGGCCGGACGTGATCCCGGCGCGGGTCACGATCTGGGAAGCCGCCGCGCCCGAGCGCAGCCAGATATTCATGTTGGTCGGCGCAGCCATCATGGTCCCGATCATCCTGGCCTATACCGCATGGTCGTACTGGGTGTTCAGGGGCAAGGTCGGCACCGAGGGCTATCACTGATGTCGCGCGGCCTCCGCCAGTTCGGCTGGTTCGCGCTGATCTGGGCCTTGAGCGTTGGCGCGCTTACCGTGGTCAGCCTGCTCATTCGCGCCCTGTTGCAGTGACCCGGTAAAGCCGAGCCTATCCATACAATTGAGGAATAGGCGCTCAGGTCTTCGCGCGCTAACGTGACCTTTCCCGGAATTTTGGAGAGGAAACCGGAGAGGCCATGGAAGGCGCGATTCCCGAGAAGCTGCCCGAGTACCTGCGGCTTGCGCCGCGCGGCTGCGCCCAGCCCTTGAAGGCCGCGCGCGAGCTGCGCCCCGTTATCGAGGCCGGAGCCGCCGAAGGTGAGAGAGATCGCGATATTCCCGACAACGTGATCCGCGCCATATCGGATGCAGGGCTCTGGGGATTGCGGGTTCCACGCCAGTTTGGCGGTGAGGAAGCCGATAGCCGCACCTATCTCGATGTGATCGAAGAGATCTCCTATGCCGATGGCTCGACCGGCTGGGTCTTCATGGCCATCGGCTACACCGGCGGCTGCGTCGGCCTTGGCCCCTCTGCCGTCGAGCGAATCTATGGCGGCGACGAGGGCCTGCTTAGCGCCGCGCAGGTCTCCAGCCTTGGCAAGGCCGAGCGCATCGACGGCGGCTATCGCGTCTGGGACGGCCATTTCCATTTCGGCTCTGGCTCTCGCTTCGCGAGCTGGTTCGGCGGAGCCTTCGCCATTCAGGAGAACGGCGAGACCGTGCTGAAAGAGGATGGCAAGCCGGTCACGGTTCTGTGCTTCGTGCCGCGCGACATGGTGCGGCTCAAGGGCAACTGGGACGTAATGGGCCTTTCCGCCACAGGCAGCTACGATTTCGACATTGTCGATCAGGAAGTTGCCGACGACTGGATCATGGGCATTCCCGGCAGAAAGTCTGTCGGCGGCCCGAGCCATGTGCTCGGCATTTCCATCGGCCATGTCGCCTGGGCGCTCGGCGTCGGCCAGCGCGCGCTCGACGAATTGCAGGCGCTGGCCATGCGCAAGCGCCGGTTCCAGCGCGACACGCTGGTCGATCAGACCCGCTTCCAGCTCGAATACGGACGCCACCTCGCCGCCATGCAGGCCGCGCGCACGCAGGTTCACAAGGTCTTCGCCGAGTGGGAAGAAGCCGCGCGTAAGGGCGAAGCCGGGATCAGGCACACCGCGCAGGCGCGGCTGACCACCTGCTGGGCCACCGAGGTCGCGCTGGCAGCCGCGCAGTTCGCCATGTTCGCTTCGGGCAGCAACGGCGTGCGCAACGACGAGACCAATCTGATCCAGCGATGCTTCCGCGATCTCCAGACCGGCTCGACGCACCGGCACGTCGATCAGGAGACGCTGATCGAATGCACGCAGGTTGCGCTCGGCATCGCCGATCCTCTGCTAGTCCTTTGATTTGGCAAGCGGCGCAACCGGGCAACTTGAGGCCCGCAGACAGGGAGAATTTCGTATGAATACCGCCAGCCTCGAAGGAAAGGTCGCGCTCGTCACCGGCGGTGCCGGAGCAATCGGCGCGGCGACCTGCAACCGGCTCGCGGCGGCGGGAATGAAGGTCGCCGTCGTCGATGTGCGCGGCGAAGCCGCGGAGGAGGTGGCGACAGCTATCCGCGATCAGGGCGGCGAGGCAGAGAGCTACGCGGTCGATCTGGCCAGCGAGGAAGCAATTGTCTCGCTGGCCGCCGCAGCCATCGCGCGTTTCGGCACTATCGACGTGCTGCATAACAACGCGGCGGCAGTGGATGGGGGCTATGATCGCGACGCAACCCTGCTGGATCTCACTTCCGAGCTTTGGGATCATACTTTTGCCGTCAACGTGCGCGCTCCGATGCTGCTGTGTCGGGAGATCGTGCCGCATATGCTCGAGAATGGCGGCGGAGTGATCGTCAACACCTCGTCGGGTGCCTCGCAGATCGCGTCCGACCAGGCCCGCACTGCCTACGGCCCGTCGAAAGCGGCGCTCGAAACGCTGACCCGCTATATCGCCGCGCAGTATGGCACGCAGGGCATACGCTGCAACGCGATCCTGCCCGGCCCGGTGATGACGCCGGGGCTGCAGGCCCTCCATACGCAGGAAGAACTGGACGCAGTGGTCGGAAGGACGATGCTGCGCCGTTTCAGCGTGCCGGAGGACATTGCCGCGATGGTGCTGTTTCTGGCTTCGGACGATGCGAGGCAGATCACCGGCCAACTCATCAGGGTGGACGGCGGACGGCCCTGACGCCACAACAGCGGCAAGTTGAAACAGGGGAAGTCTGAATTATGGATGGCAAGGCCTACATAGCCTCGTTGCAGGACGGTCGCAGTGTCTATGCGCGCGGCGAAAAGGTGGGCGATCTGATGTCGCACCCGGATTTTGCGCCGAATATCGCGCGCACCGCCGAAGTCTATGACCGCTTCGAGGCCGACCCGGCAGCGCGTGAGGCTTTCTTCACCCCGCCCACCACCCTCGAAGGCATGCGCCACCATGCCTCGTTGCATGTCGATAGCGCGACCCACACTACCTACTCGTCGCTGATGACGCTGCTGACGGCCGCAGACCGCATTGCCGATGTGCGACCGCAGGCAAGCGAGGCGGTAGCCGCCTATGTAAAGCTGGTGCGCGACAACGACTGGCGCATCGCCGAGTGCATTACCGACGCCAAGGGCGACCGCTCCAAGCCGCCGTCGCAGCAGGACGACAAGGATGCCTATCTTCGGGTCGTGGAACGGCGACCCGACGGCGTCGTCATTCGCGGGGCGAAGCTGCACATTTCGCTGGCGGCATCGAGCCATGAGTTCATGGTCATCCCGACCAAGGCGATGAAGCCGGGCGAGGAAGACTACGCCATCGCCTGCGCGGTTCCGGCCAATGCACCGGGCGTCTCGATCGTCAACGTCCAGAACAGCGCGCCACCAGAGGGCACCGATCCGCGCGATTTCCCCTTCGCCAACCAGCGCGCGATACCGCAAGCGTTCGTCATCTTTGATGACGTGTTCGTGCCGCACGAGCGCATCTTTCTTGATGGCGAGGTAAAGCAGGCCGCCACCTTTGCCCACTCCCTCGGTCTGTGGGTGCGCACCAGCTCGATGATCTCGATGTGCGACGGCTTCGACGTGATGGTCGGGCTCGCCCAACTCATTGCCGAGGCCAACGGGCTGGAGCGGATCGATCACATCAAGATGAAAATCTCGGAAATGATAATCCACGCCACTCTGCTGCGGGCAACACTCGAAGCGTCGATGGCGCATGCCGTCAAGCTCGACAGCGGCGTGCTGGCACCCAGCGAGGTCTACACCAACGCCGGCAAGTATCACGGCGCGGCGAATTACATGCTGATGGCGCGCCACCTGCTCGACATCTCGGGCGGGTCGGCGATCACCGCGCCCTCGATGCGCGACCTCGAAAACGAGGACATCGGCCATCTGGTACGAAAGTACATGGGCACCAAACAGTCGATTGACGGGGCCTATCGCACCCGGCTGTTCCACGCCGTCCACGACCTGACCACCTCTGCGCAGGGCGGTTCGCGCTATGCCGGGCTGCTGCTTTCGGGCGGCGGGCTCTACGCCCAGAACGTGGTCACGCGCATGCGCTACGACATGGACCGCGCCAAGCAGATGGCCTTCGGCGCAATGGGCTGGTTGCCCGAAGAAGGCTGACCTCATGACCGAACGGATGCCCAAGGCGCTTGGCTTCGACGTATTCGGCACGGTGGTCGACTGGCGCACCTCTGTCGCGCGGGAATCGCGTCCCTATCTCGATGCACTTGGCAGACAGGACATCGACGCGGGCGAATTCGCCGATGGCTGGCGCAACCGCTATGGACCGGCGACAAAGCGCGCGAACGAGCGCGGCGGAGCATTCATCGTGCTTGACGTGCTGCACCGGGAAAACCTCGAGGACTTGCTGCGCGAGTACGGCATCGACCCTGCCGACGTCGGCGAGGACACTCTCGCCGAATGGAACCGGGCGTGGCACCGGCTCGATCCCTGGCCCGACACGGTCGAGGGTCTCACCCGGCTCAAGCGCAGGTTTCCCATCGTTTCGCTGTCCAACGGCAGCGTGGAAATGATGGTGGGCATGTCCCGCTATGGAGGACTGCCGTGGGACGCGATCCTCGGCGCGGAATTTGCCGGTCATTACAAACTGCACCCGCAAGCTTACCTGCGGACGGCCGCGGCGCTCGGACTGGAGCCGTCAGAGCTGTGCCTTGTCGCCGCGCATCATTCAGACCTTGCCGCTGGACGGGCCTGCGGGCTGATGACCGCCTATGTCGACCGCCCTATGGAACGTGGCGGCGCACCCGCGCCCGACCTTTACGCGAAGCAGGAATGGGAATGGTCGGCAGGCAGCTTCATCGAACTGGCGGACATGCTGGGGTGCGATTGATCGCCTACCCCGCTCCCAAACGTTCCAGCAATTCGTTCGCGGCGCTGCGGTAATCCTCATCGCGCGTAATCTCCAGCAAGGCATGCAGGCTGGAGCGCGCGCCATCGCTATCGCCGGTCTGCGCCTGAAGCCGCGCGAGGCTCAGCCACACATCGGGGTAACCGGGCGCGATCCGGGCCATGCGCTCGTGGACCGCCAGCGCCCGCTCGGTATCCCCGCCTTGCAGGGCGCGGCTTGCCTGATTGGTCAGCAGTCGCACGAGCACCAGCCTGTTCGGAATCGGCGCAAGATATTCGGGGCGCACCTCGGCGTCCGGCCCGACAAACTGGCGCACCATGGCTTCCAGCTCGCCGCGCGACACCGGCCTGCCGCCATGAAACGGATCAAGCAGCATGAACCGCTCGCGCCCCAGGCGCACAACGACATGGCCGGGCGTGTTCAGCGCCCACGCCTCCCATCCGATCCGCCGCGCCGCCGCGACATAGAGGATCGACAGGCTGACCGGCAGGCCCTGCCTGCGATCTAGCACGCGCATCATGTCGGCATTGGCCGGCGCATCGTAACCGGAAGCATCGCCGATGAAGCCGTATTCGTCGGCCAGGACCTGACTCAGCGCAGCTCCTTGCGTTTCGAGCGGATCGTCGGATCCGGCAATCTCCTCCAGGCGATTGGAAATCTCGTCGAGCAGGCCGAGATAAGGGTCAAGGTCAGCCCCTTCGTGGTCCAGCGCACTCAAGGC
>JAGREJ010000069.1:0-1345 GCA_020446595.1 Novosphingobium sp.
GCTCTCGGTGCCGCCAGCGCCCGCATGGATTTCGAGATAGGTATCGTTGGCGTCGGCCTCGCCGCCAAGCAGGGCCTGAACCTTGTCGGCATCGGCGCGGTCCGCAAGCCGGGCGAGCGTCTCGATGCCCTCGTCGACGGTAGCCTCGTCGCCTTCCGCCTCGCCAAGTTCGACGAATTCGATAGCGTCGGCCATTTCCTGGCCGATCTCGTTAACGGTGCCGATCGAGGATTCGAGCTGCCTGCGCTCGCGCATCACCGCTTCCGCTTCCTTGGGATCGTCCCACAGGGTCGAGTCCTCGACGCGCGCGTTCAGCTCGTCGAGACGCCGCAGCGCACGGTCCCAGTCAAGGAACTTGCGCACGAGCGCGAGCGCCGCCTCGATTCGTTCGATATGGGCCTGCCCTTCGGCACGCATGAAAACAGTCTCCCGGTTGCAGGGGTCACCCGATTAGCGTCACGCCGTTGTTTGTAAAGCGCAGCAGCTTTCGGACGGCTGCCGCAGGATCAGCGTTTGCGCTGCGCCAGCGCACGAACCGCAGCAAGTGTCTTGGCTACATGTTCGCGGTAGTCCCTATCGGAGTGCACCAGAACCACCTTACCGTTTTGCGCAATCACGTAGCTGGTCCGGCTCGCAAGCCCGCTCTTGCCCACGGCGACATCGTAGGCCGCAATCACCGAAGGCACGGCCACGCCCACGGCGAACTTGCTGCGGCATTCCTCGACCGAGAAACGCTTGAGCGTCTCGAGGTTGTCAGCGGACATGCCGAGCACGGTCGCTCCTGCTGCCGCAAAATCGTCGGTCGCCTCGGCAAAGGCATGTGCTTCGAGCGTGCAACCGGGCGTAAATGCCTTCGGATAGAAGTAGAGGACCACCGGTCCTCGCTTAAGCGCCCGCGACAAACTGAATCGTCCGGCCTTGCCATCCTTTGCGGTGGCTGCCGAGAACAGCGGAGCCTTGCTTCCGACAGGAAGTTCGGCGCGCAGCGGCGTAGAAGCCAGCGCGGCAAGCGATGCCAACAGGATTACGGCTTTGCGCATGCCTTCTCTCGCCCTTGTCCGGATCGCAAATTCGCGCGGCGGCCTACTCGATATAACCCAGAACCGTGCCGATCTCGTGGGTCTCGCCGGGCTGGATGACGATCTTGAGAGTACCGCTCGCCGGCGCCTCGACCTCGTTGGTCGATTTGTCGGCTTCCAGCGAATAGAGCGGCTGCCCCTCGGTCACCGTATCGCCATCTTTCGCGAGCCATTCGGCGACCTGGCCTTCCGTCATCGAGAAGCCGAGCTTGGGAAGCAGAATTTCAGTGGCCATGGTTTCTGTTTGTCCTCGGATTGCCTGCCGG
>JAGREJ010000069.1:1434-9738 GCA_020446595.1 Novosphingobium sp.
TCGACGACGAAGACACGATAATGCGCGGCGCGTTTGCGATGCTCGACCGCCTCCTGATAGATCGGGCGGTTATACCACTCCATTGCCTTTTCGCGGTTCTCGAACTTCAGCACCACCGCGCCATCGGGCGCTTCGCCTTCAAGGCCCTCGAGATCACCGTAGATAACCAGTGCCTCCATGCCTTCGGTTCGGCCGCCTTTCGCATTGGTTTCCTGGTAGGCCTTCATCGCGTCCGCATCCTTGATCGGCTCTTCGCGAGTGAAGATGATGTAGGCTGCCATGGTGTTCCTCTCCATTCCTGTCTGCTCGTCGGAATGCCAAGCGTTGCCCCGGCGCGGCGACCAAGGCAAGGGGTAAGCGCCATCTAATCCCGTGGCCGCATTGCAATATCGTCTTGCCAGCAGATAGAAGGCGCGCGAAACAGGCGCCCAGGGCGACCGGGAGAGAGACGCTGTCCTATTTGGGTGAGTTCAAGGCGCACTGGCATAACCTGCTGGGCGCGGCGCTGGGGATCGGCTTCGGCGCGGCCATGAATCACTACATGACCAACCTGTTCGCGCCGCCGTTACTGGCCGAATTCGGCTGGGAGAAATCGCACTTCGCGCTGATCGGGGTCATGCCTCTGGCAACCATGGCGGTGCTGCCATTGCAGGGCCGCTTCACCGACCGGTTCGGTGCACGGGTCGCCGCCGGGGTAGGCGTGGTCGTGTTGCCGCTGACCTTTATTGCCTACAGCATGATGAGCGGAAATATCCTGGAGTTTTTCGCAATCGCGTTCGTTCAGGCGCTGGTCGGCATGCTTGTTGGAACGCTCTGCTATACGCGCGTAGTGGTCGAGAAGTTCGATGCGGCCCGCGGTTTCGCGCTGTCGCTGTGCATGACCGGCGCGCCGGTCATCGGAGGGATCCTGACGCCCATCGTCGGGGCGACCATCGATGAAGAGGGCTGGCGCGCGGGCTATCGCCTGCTGGCGATCATATCCGCCGTCGGCGGGTTGGCTGCCCTCATACTGATCGGACGCAGCAAGGTGATGCGGCGTGCGCCGGGCGAAGTCGATCCCAATGCTCCGCACCTGAAACCAACAGGCACCTTCCTGCAAGACCTGCGGTCGATCGCGCGCCAGCCCGCTTTCGCGCTCATGGTGGCGGGCATGTTCTTCTGCAATTTTCCGCAAGTGCTCGCCGGATCTCAACTCAAGCTGGTGGTCATGGACAGCGGCGCGCCGAGCATGCTCGCGACCTGGATCGTATCGCTCTATGCCACGGGTGTGGTGATCGGGCGGGTAGTCAGCGGACTGGCGCTTGATCGCATCCCGGCGCATCATGTCGCGATCCTCGCGCTCGGTCTGCCGGCGATCGGTTTCCTTGCGCTGGCCTCGTCTTTCGACGCGCCGTGGGTTTTGGGAGGCGCGATCCTGCTGATTGGACTGGCGCAAGGCGGCGAAGGCGACATCGCCTCATTCCTGACTTCGCGCAATTTCGACATGCGGCAGTACAGCTTTGTCTTTTCCTTTGTCGCCAGCGCCATGTTCGTTGCCTCGGCGGTTGGCTCGGTAACGCTGAGCCTCACGCTAGGACAGACGGGCAGCTACAATCTCTTCCTGTCAATCAGCGCCTTGATGACACTTGTTGGCGCACTGGCCTTCTTCCTGACAGGCTGGGCGCGTCAGGCCCATCCCGAAGCGCACGAGGCTGCAGTAGCGCCAGAAGGCCCCATCAGGGTTCTGGCAGGAGAAGAGATTTGAACGCCACGACAGACTATCTCCCGCGACGCAGCGTCCTCTACCTGCCTGCCTCCAATGCCCGCGCCATCGAAAAGGCGCGAGGTCTGGCGGCCGACGTGGTCATTCTCGATCTCGAGGACGCGGTCGCGCCCGATGCCAAGGACCAGGCACGGGAAGCAGCCGTCGCAGCGGTCGCCGAAGGCGGGTTTGCCGCGCGGGAGGTAGCGATCCGCGCCAATGGCCTCGACACCGAATGGGGCGCGCGCGACCTCGAGGCCATTGCCGGTTCGACAGCCGATGCCGCACTGGTCCCCAAGATCGGCACGCCCGACGATATATCTCGTTACAACGCGGCGCTGGCGAATGCCCATCCCGGCATGCAGCTGTGGGCCATGATCGAAACCTGCCGCGCGGTCGGCAATCTCGATGCCTTGGCCGCGATGGCGGCGACCACGCGCCTCTCGCTGTGGGTTCTGGGTCTCAACGATCTCGCCAAGGAAATGCGCGCGCAGGCCACGCCGGATCGGGCAGTGTTTCAGCCGATCCTGTCGCTGGCTGTCTGCGCAGCCAGGGCCAACGACGTCACTGTCATCGACGGCGTGTGCAACGAATTTCGCGATCTCGAAGTTTTCAGGGCCGAGGCCGAACAGGGTGCGCTGTTCGGATTCGACGGCAAGTCGCTGATCCACCCGGCACAGGTCGAAGTCTGCAATCGGGTTTTCTCGCCATCCGACGATGAAGTCGCTTGGGCCAGAGCAGTGATTGCCGCTTTTGCATCGCCTGAAAACGCGGGCAAGGGCGCGATCCAGGTTGAAGGCAAGATGGCCGAGCTGCTCCATCTCGAACAGGCAAGGCGCACTCTCGCCATGGCACAACACAAGGACTGAAGCGCAGTATGGCAACGGCTCGGGAGGAATGGCGCGCATACTGGTATCTGCCGATGGTTGCGGCTGTGGCCAACATCGCGACGGTGATCCACATCTACACCCTTGGGCCGTTCATGGCGCCGCTCGAGGCGGAATTCGGCTGGTCGCGCGCGCAGATCAGCTCCGCCATCACCGTATCGAACGGCATCAACGCCGGGCTTGGCGTGCTGGTAGGCTTCCTGATCGACAAGTACGGGCCGCGCCGGATCGGCCTGATCGGCATAACCGTCATGTCGCTGGCATTCGCGTCGGTCAGCACCGCTACGGGAAGCTACTGGAACTGGATTTTCCTGTGGTTCCTGATCTCGCTCGGTGCGGCATGGACACAGCCGACGATCTGGACCAGCGCCGTTTCCTCGCGCTTCGATGCGGGGCGCGGGTTCGCCATTGCAGTCACGGTATGCGGAAGTTCGATCGCGGCGACCGCCCTGCCGATCATTACCACCGAGGCGATCCTCAATTTCGGATGGCGATGGGCCTATGTCGCGATTGCAGCAGGCTATTTCCTGCTGGCGATGCCGCTCAACTTCCTGTTCTTCCGTGGCGCGGCGGATGGCCCGGCACGCTCGACGCGGCAGGAACAGGCGACCGCAGTCACCGAGCTGACGGGAATGGAAGTGCGTGAAGCGTTCCGGTCTCCGCGCTTCTACCGATTGTCGATCGCCGGATTGCTGTTCGCGTTCTGCGCCATGGCGAGCATTGTCCACTTCGTCCCGATCCTGACCGACCGTGGCCTGACCCCGGTCGAAGCCGCAGGTATCGCGGGGCTGATCGGCGTGGCGTCGCTGATAGGCCGGTTCCTCACCGGCTATCTCCTCGACAGGTTCAAGCCCGAGCTTGTCGCTCTGGTGGCTTTCGCATTGCCTTCGCTCGCCGGATTGCTGCTGATCTACGGCGACGGCCCGCTCGCCTATTCGCTGGCGGCAATCGTCATCGGGGCCTCGCTGGGCGGCGAATACGACATCATCATCTATCTCACGACCCGGCATTTCGGCCTCAAGCGTTTCGGGGCTATCTTCGCCACTGTGCTCGTGTTCCTGACCGCCGCCACGGCCACCGGGCCGCTGACCGCCGGCGCGATCTTCGACCACTTCGGCTCCTATGAATACTACCTGTGGCTTACCATCCCGATGGTGCTGATCGCGGCCTTGATGGTCGGCACCCTGCCCCGCGCGCCGGACGAATACAGCCGCAGCGGAGGACATTGATCCATGGCTGACACCGAAGTTCTTACTGCCCGCGAGGAATGGAAGAAATACTGGACCCTGCCGCTGGCGGCGGGCCTCGGCAATGTCGGCTCGATCATTCACATCTATGCCTTGGGCGCTTTCATGGCGCCGCTCAGCGCGGAGTTCGGGTGGAGCCGAGCGGAGATTTCCTCGGGAATCACCGTATCGAACAGCGGCACAGCCCTGCTCGGGCTTCTCGTTGGCATTCTGATCGACCGGCTCGGGCCGCGCAAGGTCGGGATAGTCGGGGTCACCGCGATGGCGCTCGCTTTCGGCCTGCTGGGGACCGCGACTGGTGCCTATACCAACTGGCTGATGCTGTGGCTGGGGATCGCACTTGCCGCAACGGCGACGCAAACCACGATCTGGACCAGCGCCGTAACCTCGCGGTTCGACAGGTCGCGCGGAATTGCGATCGCGCTCACCATCGCCGTCAACGGGGCGGCGGCCACGCTGCTGCCGATCCTCTCTACCCTGGCCATCGAGGGACTTGGCTGGCGCCATGCCTTCTTCGCGCTGGCGGCAGGCTGGATCGCGATAACCCTGCCGATGATATTGCTGTTCTTCCGTGGCGCCGCGGAGGAACACGTTGCCGCCGCGGGTGACAGGAAGGTCATCGCGTCCGCGAACTTGCCCGGCATGGAGGTGAAGGAGGTGCTGTCGGCACTGCCGTTCTATCGCCTCGCCATTGCCGGTTGCCTTTTCTCGTTCGTCGCCATGTCGATGATCGTGCATTTCGTACCGATCCTGACCGACAGGGGGCTCAGCGCAGTAGAGGCAGCGAGCATCGCTGGCATTGTCGGCATTGCCTCGATCGGCGGGCGCTTCGTCACGGGTTACCTGCTCGATCGCTTTCCAGCCGAACGTGTCGCACTTGTCGGGCTGTCGCTTCCCGTGCTGAGCGCGCTCCTGCTGCTCCACGGGCAGTCCGCCCTCGCCTATTCCGTTGCGGCTGCAATCGCCGGATTCTCGCTCGGCGCGGAGCTTGACGTGCTGATCTACCTGACCTCGCGCCGGTTCGGCATCAAGCGGTTCGGAACGCTGTTTTCCATCGTCATGCTGTCCATGTCGATCGGCACTTCGACGGGCCCGCTGACGGCAGGCGCGATCTACGACCGTTTCGGGTCATACGACAATTACCTCATGCTCGTGATTCCGCTGGTCTTGCTTTCGGCGCTGTCGGTTGGAACCCTGCGCCCGTCCAACGCAAGCTGGCAGACCGGACAATCCGGTCATTGATGAAAGGAAAAGCCCATGCCGCGCATTCCCTACCCAGCACCCGACCAGATGAGCGATGCCGTCCGCGCCCGCGTGGGCGACAATCCGCCCAATGTCACACGCATGCTCGCCGGTGCATCGGAAGGGGTCTATTTCGGGTTCGGTGCCTATTCGCAGGGCCTGATGAAGCAATCCGCGCTGGATCCCAAGCTGCGCGAACTGGCGATCCTGCGGGTCGGATATATCTCGAACTGTGCCTACGAGCTGTTCCAGCACGAGCCGTTCGGGCGCTTCGTCGGCCTCACCGACGAGCAGATCGCCGCGATCAGGGCGGGCGATCCAGCATCGCCGGTGCTCGATGCCGAACAGGCGGCGGTCCTGCGCTTTGTGGAGGACATCGTTCTGAACGTGCGGCCATCGGATGAAAACCTCGCTGCCGTGCGCCAATACCTCGATGACGCGCAGCTCATCGACCTTGTGCTGGTAACGGGCAATTACATGACCGTGTGCCGCTTTCTTGAAACCACCGGGATCGAGCTCGATGCCGAAGCCATCGACTGGGACGGCTATACCTCCAGCGAGTAGCGCATCGCGTGGCGGCAGACATGACTGGTAACGCTCTTGAGGAATGGAAGCAGCACTGGCCGCTTGTCCTCTCGGCCGCGATGGGCTGTTCCGCGGCTGGCCTTTCGCTCTATTCACCCGGCCCGTTTGTCGAACCTATCTCCGCCGAGTTCGGCTGGAACCGCGCCACTTTCGCGCTGGGATCGAGCGTCGGGAACATTGGCGCGGCGCTGTTCGCTCTTGTTGTCGGCAGGATGATCGACCGGCTCGGGCCTCGGATAACCGGCATCAGCGGCGTCATCTTCGTTTGCATGACGGTCTCCCTGATGGGGACCAGCACCGGTTCGGTTGCGAACTGGCTGATCTTGTGGACCCTGCTCACCATCGGGGCGACCTGGGTGCAGGCGACTGTCTGGACAAGCGCGGTCGCGACCCGCTTCGATAAATCGCGGGGTCTGGCATTCGCGATGACGATCAGCGGAACCGGACTGGCCGCCGCGATCCTGCCCCTGGTCGCGACATGGCTCATCGAGGAATTCGGCTGGCGCAAGGCCTATCCCGGTATCGGCCTGATCTGGGCTGTCGTGGTCATTCCGATACTGTTGCTGTTCTTCAGGGGCGAGTTCGAGCAGCGCAAGAAGGGCTTGCCGCCTGACCGAGACGGTCCATCGCCGGAATTGAACGGTCTGACCCTGGCCGAAGGGCTGAGGTCGCGAACCTTTCACAAGCTGGCGGCAGCGGCGATGCTTTTCGTATTTTGCGTAATCTCGCTGATCTTTCACATGGTGCCGCTGCTCCAGGATCACGATCTCGACCGGGTGGAGGCTGCCAGCATCGCCGGGCTGGTCGGGCTGGTGTCGATCGCCGGGCGCTTGACCACCGGCTTCCTGCTCGACCGCTTCCGGGCCGACCGGGTCGCCATGGTCGCATTCGCCTTGCCACTGCTGGCTTCGCTGATTTTCCTGTTCACCACGGACATTTTCCTGTTGGCGATCGCCGCGAGCCTCATCGGATTTTCGCTGGGTGCCGAGCTCGATGCGACGCTCTATCTCGCAACGCGCCATTTCGGTCTGAAGAGTTTCGGTTCGCTGTTCTCGTTCATCTTCCTGGCATTCGTGATCGGGACTGCGGCGGGGCCGCTGGTCGCCGGGATCCTGTTCGATGAATTCGGCAGCTACACCCCGTTCCTGATACTCGTCTGCCCGGTGGTGCTCGTCGCCTCCCTGCTGGTCGGCTCGCTCGGTCCCTATCCCGAGTTCGAGCCTGCGCAGGCACCGCCCACGCACTGACCTCTGTGCGCTTGCAGCCCTGTCCTGCGACCTGTAAGCAGCCGCCAGATTTCCCGGACACATACAGACCAGAGGTATTCGATGGCCGCGCAATACGCCTTCGTCATGAAAGGCATGACCAAGACCTTCACCGGTGCTCCCAAGCCGGTGCTCAACAACATCAACCTGCAATTCTATCAGGGCGCCAAGATCGGCATTGTCGGCCCCAATGGCGCGGGCAAGTCCACCCTGATGAAGATCATGGCCGGGATCGACACCGAATTCACTGGCGAGGCATGGCCGGGAGAGAACATCACTGTCGGCTATCTGCCGCAGGAACCGGAACTCGATACCAGCAAGACCGTGCTCGAAAACGTCAAGGACGGCGCGCGCGAAGTGGCCGACATGGTCGAACGGTTCAACGCGATCGGCATGGAAATGGCCGAGGACGGCGCGGACTTCGACGCCCTCGGCGCGGAAATGGGCGAGCTTCAGGAAAAGATCGACGCGGTCGATGGCTGGACGCTGGACAACCAGCTCGAAGTGGCGATGGAAGCCTTGCGCTGCCCGCCGGGTGACTGGTCAGTCAAGGATCTGTCAGGCGGTGAAAAACGCCGCGTCGCGCTCACCCGCCTGCTGATCCAGAAGCCCTCGATCCTGTTGCTGGACGAACCGACCAACCATCTTGACGCGGAAAGCGTGGAATGGCTGGAAAACCACCTCAAGGAATATGCCGGTGCGGTGCTGATGATCACTCACGACCGCTACTTCCTCGATCATGTCGTGGGCTGGATTCTCGAACTCGATCGCGGATCCTACTATCCTTACGAAGGCAATTACTCGACCTATCTGGAAAAGAAGGCCAAGCGGCTTGAACAGGAAAGCCGCGAGGAAAGCGGCAAGCAGAAGGCGCTGCAGCGCGAGCTTGAATGGATCCGGCAGACCCCGGCCGCGCGCCAGACCAAGTCCAAGGCCCGTATCCGCAAGTTCGAGGAACTGCAGAACGCGCAGGACAACCGCAGCGTGGGCAAGGCCCAGATCGTCATCCAGGTGCCGGAACGGCTGGGCGGCAAGGTCATCGAGGTGAAGAACATCTCCAAGGCCTATGGCGACAAGCTGTTGTTCGAAGACCTCTCCTTCACCTTGCCGCCGGGCGGCATCGTGGGCGTGATCGGGCCGAACGGGGCGGGTAAATCCACGCTGTTCAAGATCATCACCGGCAAGGAAACACCTGACAGCGGCACCATCGAAATCGGCAGCACCGTCCACCTCGGCTATGTCGACCAGAGCCGCGATCACCTCGATCCCAAGCACAATGTCTGGGAGGAAATCTCCGACGGGCTCGATTACATGAAGGTCAACGGGCAGGATATGAG
>JAGREJ010000070.1:0-3502 GCA_020446595.1 Novosphingobium sp.
GCCGAAATGAAGCGGACGGTATCCTCGGACAGGCCCTTCGGCCCGAACTCCTGCTCGATGTCGGATGACCAGCCGTGCTCGTAGTCGGCAACCTTTTCGGCGGCCTCGCGCGCGGCGGCATCGCGGATGGTGGGCTCGTCGGTCATCGGCCCGCCTCCGCCAGACTGCTGAGGGATACTCCCGCCAGGGCGCCGCGCAGCGCCTCGTTCACCACCGGCCAGTGTCCGCGCACCGAACAGGCGTCTTCCAGCGAGCAATCGTGCCGCGCCTCCTCGAGGCAGGCGGTCATCGCAATAGGGCCTTCGACCGCCTCGACAATGTCGGCAAGCGATATGGCCGCGGCGGGCCGTGCCAGCCGCAAACCGCCGCCGACCCCGCGAGTCGAATGGAGCAGGCCGGCCGCGGAGAGGCGGCTGACGAGCTTCTGCACCGTGGGCGCGGGCAGGCCGGTTTCCTCGGCAAGCTGCCCGGCGGAAAGCCGCGAGCGCCCTGCCGATTCGCGAGAATCACGCAAACCGCTACCGCAATGGCGCGAGGCTGCGGCCATGATGACGACAGCGTAATCTGCCATGGAGGAGAGGCGCATTGCTCGCGAAGGTTCCTTGCCAAGCCCAAACTGGACTGTTTCGTTCCGGTTTCATCTAGGCCGCATTCCTGCGGGTTACAAGGGGCTGCGGTTGCCTGTGAAGGAGGAAATATGGCGCGAGCGCGCGGCGCATAAAAAGTGCGGCTCCCCAGCCTAAGCCGGGAAGCCGCCAGAAATCGAGAGGCTCGGGAGCATAGCTCACCTGCAGCCCATCGGGTCGCGGGGCCGCATTAGGCACGGAACGTGGAGAGGAATTGTAGAAATGCGACAGACCTTCAAATAGCCTCTTTCCGGCAATAAAGTTTCGCTTTCCCGTGCCCCGGCATTTGTGCAGTGCCGCAAGCACAGCTATCGCCTCTGCCCATGATCTATCCCTTGTTGCGTCCGTTTCTGTTCCTGCTGGACGCGGAGCGCGCGCATCGTCTGGCGCTGGCCATGCTCAGGATCGCGCGCGCCGGCCAGCCGGTTAGGCCCAGCGGACCTCTGGCGATCCGTGTCGCCGGAATCGATTTTCCGACACCGCTGGGCATGGCCGCTGGCTTCGACAAGGACGCCGAAGTGCCGGATGCGCTGCTCGGTCTGGGTTTCGGCTTTGCCGAGGTCGGATCGATCACCCCGCTGCCGCAGGCGGGCAATCCGAAGCCGCGCCTGTTCCGGCTTGCAGAGGACCGTGCGGTCATCAATCGCATGGGCTTCAACAATGGCGGGGGCGAAGCTGCCGCGGCGCGCCTGCGCGCGCGAGCGGGAAAGCCGGGTGTGGTCGGCATCAACGTGGGAGCCAACAAGGATTCGGCGAACCGCGTGGCCGACTATGCGGCGATGACGCGACTCATGGCGCCGCTCGCGAGCTACCTCGCGGTCAACATTTCGAGCCCCAACACGCCGGGGCTGCGCGCGCTTCAGGACGAGGGAGCACTCACCGAACTGCTCGACGCCGTGTTCGACGCGCGCGGACCGTCGGGACCGCCGGTGTTCCTGAAGGTCGCGCCCGACCTCGAACCTGCCGACATCGATGCCATTGCGCGAATTGCCATGGACAAGGGACTTGGCGCGCTGATCGTGTCGAACACGACGATCACCCGCCCGCCATTGCGTTCGCGTCATGCCAACGAATCGGGCGGCCTTTCCGGTGAACCCTTGCGCGACATGGCGCTCCAGCGATTGCGGGATTTCCGCAAGGCGACCGGCGGCCGACTGCCGCTCGTCGGGGTCGGGGGCATCGCATCGGCGCAAGACGCCTGGCAACGTATCCGCGCCGGGGCCAGCCTGGTGCAGCTCTACAGCGCCGTGGTCTACGAGGGACCGGGGCTGGCGCGACGCATCAATCGCGGACTGATCGACCTCATGACAAGAGACGGTTTCGCCTCCATTGCCGAGGCGGTCGGAACCGAATAGGCAGGCGCGATGCTATTCCGCCTTGTTTCCGTCGCGCTCGCTTCGCTTTCGCTCGCCGCCTGTGCGACGGCGTCCGCCCCCCTTCCTGTTCAGTCGGCAGACCCTTCGGCGCAGCTTGGGACAGGAATGGTCAGCGCCGCCGATCCGCGCGCGGCCGAAGCCGGGGCCGAGATTCTGCGCAAGGGCGGCAGCGCCACCGACGCCGCCATCGCGACCATGCTGGCGCTGACCGTGGTCGAGCCGCAAAGTTCGGGAATCGGTGGCGGCGGTTTCTACGTGCGCGGCACCGCCGACGGTTCGGTGGAAACGCTCGACGGGCGCGAGACCGCGCCTGCCGCCGCCACACCACGCTGGTTCCTCGGGTCCGACGGCAAACCCCTGCCCTTCGGCGAAGCGGTGACCTCGGGCCTGTCCATCGGCGTGCCCGGCAATCTGGCGCTTGCCGCCGAGGCGCATCGCCGTCACGGCAAGCTGACATGGGCCGCGCTTTTCGAACCGGCGATCCGTCTGGCGCGAGAGGGCTGGACCCTCAGCGAGCGTGGGCGCGACTTTCTCGTACGCAGCAAGGCAAGGGCGGCGCGCAGCAAGGAAGGCGCCGCGCTGTTCTACGATGCAGCAGGCGAGCCGCTGCCCGTCGGCACACGGCTGACCAATCCGGCGCTGGCCGCTACGCTGGAACGTATCGCCAAGGGCGGCGCTTCCGCCTTCTACCAGGGCGAGGCCGGGAACGAACTGGCCGAAGTGATCGCCTTCGATACCCCGGCTCCCGAAGGCATGACCGCGCGGGACATCTCCGCATACACAGCCAAGGAACGCGATCCAGTCTGCGGTGCCTATCGTGCCTACCGGATTTGCGGCATGGGGCCGCCCTCCTCCGGCGCGACCACCGTGCTTGCCATTCTCGGCCAGCTTGAACGCTTCGACCTGTCGCAGATGCGCGCCGACAATCCGAAATTCTGGCATGTCTTCGCCGAATCGCAGCGGCTCGCCTATGCGGACCGCGAGCGGTTCCTCGCCGACGCCGATTTCGTCCGCGTTCCCGTGAGCCAGCTCATCGACAGGGATTACCTTGCCTACAGGGGCGGACTGATCGGTATCGACAAGACAGCCGAAAAGGTCGAGCCGGGTCTCGATGTCATCCCCCCCGATGGCGACGAGCCGCCCGAGCACGGCACCTCGCATTTTGCGGTGATCGACAAGGTCGGCAATGCGGTCAGCTATACCTCGACCATCGAAGGGCCGTTCGGCTCCGGGCTGATGCACCAGGGCTTCTACCTCAACAACGAACTGACCGATTTCAGCTTCACGCCCGTCGTCGACGGACTTCCCGTCGCCAATCGGGTCGAGAGCGGCAAGCGACCGCGCAGCTCGATGTCGCCAACGCTCGTCTACGGCCCGGACGGCAAGCTGGTGCTCGCGATCGGAGCCGCGGGCGGTCACACGATTCCGGTGCAGGTTTCCAAGACCCTTATTGCCTTTATCGACTGGAAGCTGCCTATCGCCGAGGCGATTGCGGTGCCG
>JAGREJ010000070.1:3546-5098 GCA_020446595.1 Novosphingobium sp.
ATGATCCCCGCGCTCAAGGCGCTGGGACACGAACGGGTCGTCGCCTACGGCCTGCCGCTCAAGACCAATGCCGTGGCCCTCACCGCCCACGGCCCCGAAGGCGCAGGCGATCCGCGCAGCGAAGGGGTCGCCGTCAAGGAGTGAGCGCGCACTTGTGAGGAAAGGCGCAGGCACCTAGAAACCTTCCAAACATTCCCGTGGAGAGGGAAACCGGTGCAGCTTTCCGATTTCGACGACAGTCCCAATCTCGTCTCGCTGTTCCTCGACCGCGCCGACAGGCTCGGCCAGGAGCCGATGCTGTGGGCCAGGCACGACAAGCAATGGCAGGCGATCAGCTGGGCCGAAGCGGCGCGCCAGGTCTGCCTGATCGCCGAGAACCTGCGCGCCAAGGGCCTCAATGCAGGAGACAGGGTTCTGCTCGTGTCCGAGAACCGGCCCGAATGGTGTCTGGCCGATCTCGGGATCATGGCGGCGGGCTGCGTCACCGTCCCGGCCTACACCACCAATACCGAGCGCGATCACCTGCACGTGCTGAACAATTCGGGCGCGCGCGCGGTCATTGCTTCCAGCGCGAAACTGGCGAAGCCGCTGATTGCCGCGCTGGCGCAAAACGACGCCACCGAATTGCTGTTCACGATGGAGCCCATACCCCACGCGCAGGAAGGCAACTTCTCATGGCACCAGTGGTCCGAATTGCTTGAAGGCGATGCCGAAGCGGCTCGCAAGGCGGTCGACGAACGGATCGCGGGCATCGGTCGCAATGATCTTGCGTGCATCATCTATACGAGCGGAACCGGCGGCGCGCCGCGCGGCGTGCGCCAGCATCACGGCGCGATCCTGTGCAATGTCGATGGCGCGGCGCGGGTCATCGCCGAGGACTTCGGCTGGGAAAAAGAGGTGTTCCTCTCGTTCCTGCCATTGAGCCACGCCTACGAGCATACCGGCGGACAGTTCCTTCCGATCGGGCTGGGCGCGCAGATCTATTATGCGGAAAGCCTCGAGAAGCTCGCCGCCAATATCGAGGAAGTGCGCCCGACGCTGATGGTCGTGGTGCCGCGCCTGTTCGAATTGCTGCGCACGCGGATCATCAAGCAGGTGGAGAAGCAGGGCAAACTTCCGAACACGCTCATGAATCTCGCCATTGCGATAGGCGCGCGCAAGGAAGCAGGCAGACGCCGCATCCTCGACCGGCCGCTCGACTTTCTGGTGGGAAAGGCGCTCCGCCCGAAGATTCAGGCGAAATTCGGCGGGCGTATCAAGGCTCTCGTTTCAGGCGGCGCGCCGCTCAATCCGGAAATCGGCACCTTCTTCGACTCCATGGGGCTGACCCTGCTGCAGGGCTATGGCCAGACCGAAGCCGGTCCGGTCATCAGCTGCAATCGTCCGCTTGCCGGAGTGAGGATGGATACGGTTGGCCCGCCGCTTCGCGGAGTCGATCTGCGCATCGCCGAGGACGGCGAAATCCTCGTGCGCGGCGAACTGGTGATGCACGGCTACTGGGCCAACGATGCCGAAACGGCGCGCACGCTTCAGGCCGATCCAGCCGAGCCGG
>JAGREJ010000070.1:5182-5336 GCA_020446595.1 Novosphingobium sp.
GTCAACGACAAGGGCGACAATGTCTCGCCCCAGAAGGTCCAGTCGATGCTCACGCTTCAGCCGGAAATCGCACAGGCCATGGTGGTGGGCGACAAGCGCCCGCATATCGTCGGCCTGCTGGTGCCGGACGAGGAATGGGCGCGGGAATGGGCCA
>JAGREJ010000071.1 GCA_020446595.1 Novosphingobium sp.
GCGGGCCATCTCCGAACTGATGCCACAGGTCGGGCGCGCGGCATTCCGGCGTTTCGGTTTCGTGCAAAGCTCGGTCGTCTCGCGCTGGCCGGAGATCGTCGGCCCGACCCATGCCCGGATTTGCTCGCCCGAGTCGATCCGGTTTCCGCGCGGCGAAAAAAGCGAGGGTATCCTGCAACTTGTCGTCGTTCCGGCCCATGCTCCGTTCATCCAGCAGGTGACCGAAGAGATCATGGAGCGGGTCAACCGCTTCTTCGGCTATCGCGCCGTCGCCCGCGTCAAACTGCGGCAAGGCGCGGTCAAGGCGCCGCGCGACGAGGGAACACGGCCCGCGCCACCTTCGCTCAGACCGATTCCGATTGAACTGGGCGACTCATTGCGCGACATCGGCGATCCCGAACTGCGCGAGGTGCTCGAATCGCTCGCACGCAGCCTCGGCGACAGCGAAAGGACCGAAGATTGAACAGTACCAGGATTTTGACCGGCCTCGCTGCCGTGTTCGGCCTTGCCGCTGCCTCGACACCTGCGTTGGCGGAAAGCAAGCCGAACTGGACCGCGACGGTCGCCGTCGCCGAAGACGGCACCCACACCCTCGGCAACCCGGACGCCAAGGTGAAGATCTCAGAGTTCGTCAGCTATACCTGCCCGCATTGCGCCAGTTTCCAGAAAGAAGCCGAAGCGCCGCTGCGCCTCGCCTACGTCCAGCCGGGCACGGTTTCGGTCCGCATCGTCCATTTCATTCGCGATACGGTCGATCTCAACGTGACGATGCTGGTCAATTGCGGCGATCCGGCGGGATTTTTCGCACGGCACCACATCTTTCTGCAATCGCAGGACCAGTGGCTCGACAAGATCCAGAAGATGTCCGACGCCCAAAAGGCGCGCTGGAACGGTGATGATTTCGCCGCGAGCATGCGCGCCATCACCAGCGACATGGGCTTCTACGAAGTGATGGAACATCGTGGCTACAGCAGGGTCGAAGTCGACCGCTGCCTTGCCGACACGGCGATTGCCCGCAAGGTGCTGGCTCAGAAGGAGGAGGGCCTTCGCCTTGGCATCCCGGGAACCCCCAGCTTCATGATTAATGACGCCGTGTCGGACGACGCCTATGACTGGCGGACGCTGGACAACGCGATCAAGGCGCGGCTCTGAGGTCTGCGCCGATCGCATCGTACACACCCCCTAATCTGTGGAGAGATCGGCCCGTCAGGCCGGACTCCGCTTCCTGCCCGTCGCCGCATGGGCTAGCCAGACCGTAATAGTGAGGATTCTTCCGGCATGATCCATCGCAGCTTGAACCGCATCGCCCTTGCCGCCCTCGCAGCGCCCCTCGCGCTCGCGTTGTCCGCTTGCGGATCCGGCGGATCGGAAGACGGGGCAGCCGTCACGGGTGAACCGCTGGAAAAGATCGCTCCGCCAGACGGCAAGAGCTGGAGCGAAGTCATCGCCAAAACCGAAGACCTTGGCATGCTCATGGGCAATCCGGGAGCGCCCATCAAGCTGATCGAATTCGCTTCGCTCACCTGCTCGCACTGCGCCGATTTCGCCGAGAAGAGCAAAACGGAGCTGCGCGAAACGTTCGTCAACAGCGGACGGGTCAGCTACGAATTCCGCAACTATCTGCGCGATCCGATCGATCTGACAGCCGCACAGCTCACTCGTTGCGCCGCCCCGGAAAGGTTCTTCGCACTGACCGAGCAAGTTCTCCTCAATCAGGGAGCAATCCTCCAGAAGGCTCAGGATGCGGGCGAGGCAGCCTATCAGGCAGCGATGGAGGCGCCCGACGACAAGCGCGGTCAGGCCATCGCCCAGCTGACCGGCCTTGCCGATTTCTTCGCGGCGCGCGGCGTCAGCAAGGATCAGAGCGCGACCTGCCTCGCCAATGCGACGGAAGCACAGGCCCTGGCCAAGGCGACCCAGGACGCCACCGAGGATTTCAGCATCACCGGAACGCCCACTTTCCTGCTCAATGGCAGTAAGCTGGATGCGAATACCTGGCCGGAGATCAAGGCGGCGCTTGAAAAGGCGGGAGCACGTTGACGTGACCGCGCCAGCACACCGGTAAGCGCGAAAGGTGCGGTTCAAGCGACTCAAGCTGAGCGGCTTCAAGAGCTTCGTCGAGCCCGCGGAACTGCGCATCGAGCCGGGGCTGACCGGCGTTGTCGGCCCGAACGGGTGCGGCAAGTCCAACCTGCTCGAAGCGATCCGCTGGGTCATGGGCGAAAGCTCGCCCAAGTCGATGCGCGGCGGCGGCATGGAAGACGTGATCTTCGCCGGAACCGCCGGTCGCCCGCCCCGCGCCTTCGCCGAAGTGGTGCTGCAGGCCGAATCCGATACGCGCGAGGAACTCGAGGTCGTACGCCGGATCGAGCGCGGCGCGGGCAGCGCCTATCGCATCAACGGCAAGGATGCGCGCGCCAAGGATGTCGCGCTGGTCTTCGCCGATGCGGCAACCGGCGCGCATTCGCCTGCTCTCGTCAGTCAGGGCCGGATCGCCTCTGTGATTTCGGCCAAGCCCACCGAACGCCGCCTGATGCTGGAAGAGGCGGCCGGCGTCGCGGGGCTTCATGTGCGGCGCAAGGACGCCGAGCAGAAGCTGCGCGCCACCGAAACGAACCTCGCGCGGCTGGAAGACATCATGGCCGGGCTCGACCGGCAGATCGGCGGCTTGAGGCGGCAGGCGCGCGCAGCGGAACGCTACAAGGCGCTCTCGGACAAGATCCGGGTCGCCGAAGCGCGGCTGGTCTTCGCGCGATGGCGCGATGCGGCACGCAGCGCCGAACTCGCCCGCGAAGAGGCGGCTGCCGCCGAAGCGAAAGTCGCTGCCGCAACGGCGCAAGCGCGCAACTCCCAGGACGTCCAGGCGACAGCAGCCGCAGCCCTTGCCGCCGCGCGCGACGAACTGGCCGACCGGCGAGACGATGCCAGCGCCCACGGTCACCGTATGGCGACGCTGTCCGGCCAGCTTGAAGCCGCCGAGGAGCGCCTCGCCGATCTGGATCGCCAGCGCGAACGGCTCGAAGCGGATCGCGGCGAGGCGGATCGGCTCACGCATGATGCCGCCGAGGCACTGGCGCGGCTCGAACGCGAATTGTCCGAAGGTGAGGCGAAGCTGGCGCGCGACGAAGCCGAACGCCCGGCGCTTGCCGAGGCGCTTGAGCGCGCCGAACGCGCCGCGCAACAGGCGGAGCTCGATCTTGCCCAGGCCAATGCCTCGCAGGCCGGAATCGAGGCAGAGTGGCGGATCGCCGAGGCGGAGCTGGAATCGGCGCGCGAACGGCTTGCGCGATTCGACCGCGAAGAGGAACGCCACCGTGCGGGTCTTGCCGCGCTGCTCGGCGAGGGCGATCCCGAAGAGGCCATTGCCGATGCGAGGGTTCGCGGCGAAACTGCCAGCAAGGCGCTCGACGACGCGCGTCAGGCGCTCGCCGCACAACAGGCGCGCAAGGGCGAATTGCAGGAAGCGCGCGATCATGCAGCCGAAACGCTTGCTTCGGCTAAGGCCGACCTTGCGGGCATCGTGCGCGAACATGCCGCCCTGCTGCGCGACCGCGAAGCACGGGCCAAGCGCGCGGTCAGTGCGCAGGGCATGCCCGCCGCAATCGACTCGATGCGCGCCGCCCCCGGCTATGAGCGCGCGCTTGCCGCCGTTCTGGGCCGCGATGCAAAGGCCGCGCTGGGCAAGGCCGCACAAGACGCGCAGGGCCGTTTCTGGTCAGGCGCGAGCGCGCCGGAACCGGTTGCAGACAGCCTCGCCGCGCATGTCCCCCACTGCCCTCCCGAACTGGCGGCCCGTCTGGCGCTGGTCCATGTCGCAGACGGCGACGATGGGCGCGCACTGGCTCCCGGTCACTGGTTGGTGACGAAGGACGGTGCGCTCCGCCGGTGGGATGGCTTTGTCGCGCGCGGCGAAGGCGGTGCCGAGGCGGCGCGTCTCGAAGCGGAGAACCGTTTCGAGGAACTCGAAGCCGAGCTTCCCGCGAGGCGTGACGCGCTGGCGGGCGCGCAGTCCCTTCATGAGACCGTTCAGACCGAGCTTTCCGGCTTGCAGGCATCGCTCGTTGCGCTCGAGCGCGAAGTTGCGGCTGCCGCGGACGAGGAGCGCGCCGCACTGCGCGCACTCGACATGGCCGAAGCCGCGCGCGAGAGGCTGGCAAACCGGCGGGCCGAGATCGACCGCGCGCTTGCCGACATCGCCGATCAACGCAAGGCAGCGCAAGGCGATCTGGGATCGGCGCAGACGGCCCGCAACGCCCTGCCCGATCCCGAAGCTGGCCGCGCCGCGCTCGATGCCGCGCGCAGCAAGCACGATGTGGCCCGTCAGTCGCTGCAGGCGGCAAGCGCCACTCTGGCCGCGCAGGATCAGGCGCTGGCGGTGATGCGCGAGCGCACCGCTGCCCAGCGTTCGGACATTTCGGGCTGGAAGGGCCGCGCGGGCGAAGCCGCCAGCCGCCTTGCGGAAATGGCGCGCCGTTCCGAGGAGATCGAACAGGAACGCGCGGTCGTGGCGGCAAAGCCCGCTTCGCTGATCGCGGAGCTCGAGGCCGGCGAGAAAGTGCGCGAACGGCTGGGCGTCGATCTGGAAGCAGCGGAAGCGGCAGTCGCGACCTCCGTTGAAGCCTCTCAGACCGCCGATTCCGCGCTCGCCGCCGCGCAGGAAATGCTGGCGACAGCCCGCGAAACGCGCGCCTCGGCCAGCACCCGCGCCGAAAACGAGGAAGAACGCCGCGCGGAAATGGCGCGCATTTCAGGCGAACGTTTCCAGTGTCCGCCGCCGATGTTGCCTCGCGACTTCGCTTTCGAAGAAGACGAGGTTGCAGGCGCCAGCGAGGAATCCGCGGCGATGGACCGCCTTGTCGCCGACCGCGAGCGGCTGGGGCCTGTCAACCTTGTCGCCGCCGACGAGCTTGCCGAACTGGAAGCGCAGCTTGGCTCCAGCGTGACCGAACAGGCCGAACTGACCGAGGCAGTCAACCGGCTGCGCGGCTCGATCGGCAACCTCAACCGGGAAGGACGCGAACGCCTTCTCGCGGCCTTCGAGCAGGTCGACCAGCACTTCCGCCGCCTGTTCTCCCGCCTGTTCGAGGGCGGGCAGGCGCATCTGGCGCTAGTCGATTCGGACGATCCGCTGGAGGCCGGGCTGGAAATCTTCGCACAGCCGCCCGGCAAGCGGCTGCAATCCCTCACCCTGCTTTCGGGCGGCGAGCAGGCGCTGACAGCCGTGGCGCTGATCTTCGCGCTGTTCCTCACCAACCCCGCGCCGATCTGTGTGCTCGACGAGGTCGATGCGCCGCTGGACGATGCCAATATCGAGCGGTTCTGCGACCTGCTCGACGCAATGGTAGCCGAAACAGACACCCGCTATCTGATCGTCACCCACAATGCCGTGACGATGAGCCGGATGCACCGGCTGTTCGGCGTGACGATGATCGAGAAGGGCGTGTCGCGCCTGGTCAGCGTCGACCTCGGCGATGCCGAGGAGCTACTGGCGGCGGAATAGCCGCGACGATAGTCTTCAATCCTGGAGTACGAACCTCGGTCCCGGCCCCGCGCCGGCGGCGCGATCCTGCCGGTTGGTGCGCTGGCAGCGCTCGAAGCTCATGCAGCCGCAGCCGATGCATTCGTCGAGCTTGGAGCGGGTGCGGGTCAACAGCGCGATCTTGCCGTCGATCTCCTCGCGCATCTGCTGGCTGATACGCCGCCAGTCGGTCACGGTCGGCGTGCGTCCCTTGGGCAGGCAATCCATCGCCTCCTCGATTTCGTCGAGGCCGAGGCCGAGTCGCTGGGCGATGAGAATGAAGGACAGACGACGGATGTCCGAGCGGCGAAAGCGGCGCTGATTGCCGCGTGTGCGCTCGGAAAATATCAGTCCCTTGTCTTCGTAGAAGCGGATTGCGGATACTGCGATGCCGGTACGCTGCGCGAGCGTTCCGATGGAAATGAGATCGTCCTTGTCCATTTCTGGCCGAGTCTCCCGCAAGTTAAGCGAACCTCAAGTGCAATCGAGATTCGGGTTTGCGACTCGCTTGTGCCATTTTTTGAACAGCATTTCCACAGGGTTTACGAAAAAGCGGAATCGAAGACTTTACAAGAGCCTCGCGCCTACGTCCGCAGCCGCTACAGCCCTGCGTTGCCCGCCACCCAGCAGGCCAGCGCCATCAGTAGTCCGGCAAAACGGTTTGACCGGAACAGCGCCAGGGCATTCTCTCCGTCCTCGCGCAGGGCAAAGGCCTGCCACAGCAGATGCAGCGCCACAGGGACGAGCGCGGCCAAGGCGAGCCATTCGCCGCGCAGCAACCAAAAGGCCAGAGCCCAGAACCCAAGCGCCGCACCATAGAAAACGCCGACTCCACGTACGACCCGATTGCCAAGTCGCAAGGCGCTGGAACGCACGCCGACCAGCGCGTCGTCTTCGCGGTCCTGCATGGCATAGATCGTGTCGTAACCGATCACCCAGCAAATGCTCCCGGCGTAAAGCAAGGCCAGCACAGGCAAGGCATCACCGCGCAGCTCGATCCAGCCGACCAGCGCCCCCCAGGTGAAGACGAGCCCAAGCCATGCTTGCGGCCACCATGTTATCCGCTTCATGAAGGGATAGGCGGCGACAAGGGCAATGCTCGCCAGCGATACCAATTGCGCCTGCCAGCGCAATTGCAACAGCACTACAAGGCCGATGCAACACAACAGCAACAGCCATGCCCAAGCGGCGCGCTTGCCGACCCGACCGCTCGCCACCGGACGACTGGCGGTTCGCGCCACTTGCCGGTCGAGATCGGCATCGACGACATCGTTGTAGACGCAGCCCGCTCCGCGCATCGCGATGCTTCCCAGCAGCAGCCATGCAATCAGTCCCCAACGTTGTTCTCCGCCCGCCAGCAGGACGCCCCAGGCGCAGGGCCAGAACAGCAGCCACCAGCCGATCGGCCGGTCGAACCGGGCGAGCAGCGCAAAATCGCGCGCGCGCGCGGGCAGCAGGGCGACCAGGCCACGATGTTCGCTGTCGGGGACGATTTCCTTTGCTTCCATCTTATCCAGATAACATCTCGTCATTCCCGCGAAAGCGGGAATCCATTTCCAGCGTCCAAACTGGATCCCCGCTTTCGCGGGGATGACGATATGAGTATCGAAGAATCATGCCCGCAACCCCCGCCTGGCCCCCGAAAAGCGCGCCGCGCCTGTTCGTAAGCGACAAGCTGGCGCAAGGCGCATCCGTCGGCATAGAAGGCAACCAAGCGCACTATCTCTCCCGAGTCATGCGCTTGACCGAGGGGCAGGCCGTAATCCTGTGCGACGATGTGACCGGCGAATGGCTCGCCAGCGTCACCTCGGTCGGGAAACGCGAACTGGTGCTGAGCGTGGAACGGCAACTGCGCGAGCGCGAGGCGGTGCCCGACCTCACACTATGCGCGGCACTGCTCAAGAAGGACCGGTTCGACATGGTGCTCGAAAAGGCCTGCGAGCTGGGCGTGGCCCGGATTCAGCCAGTGCTCACCCGGCGCTGCGTTGCCGACAAGCTCAATCTCGAACGGGCGCGCGCGATCCTGACCGAGGCGGCGGAGCAATGCGCGCGCACCGCGCTTCCAGAGCTTGCCGAGCCGCTGAAACTGGACGCGCTGCTCAGGGAGTGGACGCAGGACCGAACCATGTTCTTCGCCGACGAGAACGGCGGCGAGTCGGCTGCGCAATCGTTTGCTGACAATTCCGGCCTCGCCGCCTTGCTGATCGGCCCCGAAGGCGGTTTCGACGAGGCCGAGCGCAACGCGATCCGCGCGCTCCCCCAGGCCCGTCCGATTTCGCTCGGTCCGCGAATCCTGCGCGGAGAAACAGCGGCCGTGGCCGCTCTGGCTGTCTGGATGAGCGTGGCGGGCGATTGGAACAATTCACTGGCGTAGGCCAGTTTCGTCGCCTAATTCGCACGCCATGAGCACGCGAACTGCCTCGACTCTCGAAGAACCGGTCATCGAATCGGTGGCGCAGCTTGCCGAACCAATGGCCAAGGGCGAAAAGCCTCCCGAACGCTGGCGGATCGGCACCGAGCACGAGAAATTCGTTTATTGCGTGAGCGACCATCACGCGCCCAGCTACGACGAGCCCGGCGGCATCCATGACCTGCTGATGGCGCTCACCGAATTCGGCTGGGAACCGGTGGTCGAAGGCGGCAAGGTCATCGCCATGTCGGGCGAGGACGGCACCGTCAGCCTCGAACCGGCGGGCCAGCTCGAACTGTCGGGCGCGCCGCTCGAAAACCTGCACCAGACCTGCGCCGAAACCGGGCGGCACCTCGATCAGGTCAAGGCCATTGGCGCGCGCACCGGCAAGGGGTTTCTCGGCATGGGCATGTGGCCCGACAAGACCCGCGAGGAACTGCCGATCATGCCCAAGGGGCGCTACGCGATCATGCTGCGCCACATGCCCCGCGTCGGCACCATGGGCCTCGACATGATGCTGCGCACCTGCACCATTCAGGTGAACCTCGACTATTCGAGCGAAGCCGACATGGCGAAGAAGTTCCGTGTCGGCCTCGCGCTGCAACCGCTGGCGACCGCGCTGTTCGCCAATTCACCATTCACCGAGGGCAAGCCCAACGGTTACCTCTCCTATCGCAGCCACATCTGGTCGGACACCGATCCTGCGCGCACCGGCATGCTGCCTTTCGTGTTCGACGAGGGCTTCGGTTACGAACGCTATGTCGATTACATGCTCGACGTGCCGATGTATTTCGTGTTTCGCGACGGCAGATATATCGATGCGGCTGGCCAATCGTTCCGCGATTTCCTCGATGGCAAGCTGCCCGCCTTGCCCGGCGAACGCCCGACCATGAGCGACTGGACCGATCACCTGTCCACCGCCTTTCCCGAAGTGCGTCTGAAAAGCTTCCTCGAAATGCGCGGTGCCGACGGCGGGCCGTGGAACCGGATCTGCGCCCTCCCGGCGCTGTGGGTGGGCCTGCTTTACGACCAGACCGCGCTCGATGCGGCGTGGGATCTGGTGAAGAACTGGTCGATGGAAGAGCGCGAGGCGCTGCGCAACGCCGTGCCGAAGCTGGCGCTCGATGCACCGCTTCCGGGCGGCGGCAAGCTCAAGGACGTCGCCGCCGAAGTGCTGGAAATCGCGCGCGGCGGACTGGCGGCGCGGGCGCGCCTCAATTCGAGCGGCGACAACGAGACCGGTTTCCTCGATCCGCTGCACGAGATCGTCGCGCGCGGCAAAGTGCCCGCCCAGCGCCTGCTGGACCTCTACCATGGCGAGTGGCAGCATGATCTTTCGCGAATCTACGCAGAAAAGAGCTTTTAGGGCCTGTGGGGATACAGCACGCGGCCACGGCCGGTAGCGGAAAACGGTCAGTTCAAGGAACGAGGACGAAGAACATGCAGGCATATTCAAGGACGAGAGACGCCGGAATGGCCGTTTTCCGTCCGGCCCGGCACGGGTTCGGCCCGGATCGGCCCCTGTTTTGTCGCTCGCGCTCAACAGATGCCCAATCTGCCTTCACGCTCACTTCGCGCAGGAACCGATCCGGGTCACGAACCGTGGCTCGCGCGGTGTATTCCCACAGGCCCTGGGACGCCTTGTCATGATTGTGGTCACCGGTTCCTTTCGCCTTCCTGTCGAACAGGTGGCTCAGGCCCGTCCGGCGATGGAGCGAGTGATAGTGGCCAGCCGCGAGGAACCGGGTTGCCTAGCCTATTCCTATTCCGAAGACGTGCTCGACCCCGGTCTGTTCATCGTGAGCGAAATGTGGGTGAATGGCGACGTGCTCGCCCAGCATTTCCAGATGCCGCACATGGAAGCCTGGAAGGCAGAACGGGAGGCGTTCGGCATGACGGACCGGTCAGTCACGATGCATGCCGTCAAGCACAGCACCGATCTCTAGGGCCTGACTACTCGGCGGGCTGAAGCATTGGCCCACGCTGGCCGCGAATACCGGCGATTTTCGCGAGGAAGCGCGGAATTCTTGCATTTTCGCCCATCCAGGCATGGTATTCGCGATACTTGGCGTCTTCGGCCATGAGGTGTGCTTCCTCGGTTCTCGCGCGCCAGTAATAGACCGCGCTGACCAGCCCCAGAATCACGGTGTTGCGGATGGCATCGACCATCGAGCCGTTGGTCACCAGAAACGGCAGGACCGAGCACCACCAGAACAGGTTCTTGGAGAGGTAGGCCGGGTGGCGCGTGAAGCGATATGGCCCGTTGGTTATGATCCCGCGATAGGTGAGGTTGGAAAACCTGAGGCCGAAGATCATCGTCGCCCAGGCATAGGCCCCGGTGAGAAACACCAGCCACGCGGCCCATACCCACAGCAACAGCGGATAGTCCGCCAGCCAGTACGACCATTCGGATGTGCCATAGTGATAGGCGAGCGGGCCGCCATCGCCCATCAGGATGAACGGCGGATAGCAGATCAGCGCCGCCACCCATCCCGAAACGTAGGGATTGGCGCTGCGGATGTGGGCGTCGAGCGGCCTGAACGTCAGGAGATAGCCGACCATCGCAAGCTGCACGTCGATCAGGAACAGCACCTGGATCAGACCGCCAGCCAGCTTGACGGGATCGGCGGCGATTCCGCTCAGGTCCATATTGACCACCCAGTCAAATCCGCCTGGCAGGATCGAGAACATGAAAGCGATGAAGAAGCCCTTCACTGCCCAGGAGCGAAGGTGCGACATCACGGCATCGGGATCGTAAACCTCCCGCCCGATCAGCATGGCGCCGAAGTGCCATGCCCCGTCGCGCGGTTCGACCATGTAGCGATCAAGCCACCAGACATAGGGCACTGTCAGCAGGACCAGTGGCACCGAAGAGAACGCCAGCACTTCTATGGCGAACAGATAACTGCCGTCCCAATACCAGCGAGCCACGCAATAGCAGAACCCGATCAGCGCAAAGGTCGCCCACAGCCCGGCGATCTTGGTGCCCGAAACCGACAGGGGCGGAGCATCGGCGGGCTGGCGATGCCAGTCGATGCCTGTCGAAGCGCGAAGATGGACCTTGTCGACAAGCAGCGACCAGGCAACCATCGGCACGCCGGTGAACAGCAGCGTCGCCAGCGAGGCATAGGGGCCGGACATCGGCTCGCGCGGTCCGGGCAAGGCGAGTACCTCGGCAATGCCCGCCCAATTGCGGCAAATCGCGATCCAGAAGAACAGCCCGAGCAGGCCGACAAGGCCGACGCCCGACGACACGTCGCTGACAGGCCTGGAGCGGCTGGGCGATGGCGATCCGGTCATGACCGGACGGCCTTAGCGGTCAATGGTTAAGAGCCGCGTAATGCTCTGCGCGGCTCGCTGCCGATCGAAACTCAGCGGAATGCCGAAATTCTTCCGCTGTCATCAAGCACATAGAGCGTCTGGCCCGCCACGACCGGTGCGAGCGAGACCGATGAGCCAAGCTGCGCGAACTGCGTCAACTCGCCGCTCGCCGGGTCTGCCCATGCCAGCTCGCCACGCGAATTGGCCACCCACAGACGATTGCCCGCCAGCACCGGACCGACCCAGAACACGGGGTTCTTGCGCTTCTTCTCGTTCTTGTAGCGCATAAGCTGCTTGAGCCAGCGCACCTTGCCGCTCGACCGAGCGATGGCGAGCAGCTCGGAATCGTCGGTCAGTGTGAACACCCAGTCGCCCGCCACAGCAGGCGTCGAAATGCCCGCAAGATTGAGTTCCCAGATACGCTGCCCGGTCACGAGATCGTAGGCCGCCATGCGCCCGCCCTGACCCAGCGCATAGACCCGTCCGCGATCGATGATCGGATCGGCATCGACATCGGTCAGACTGCCGACCTCGGTCGAGATCGAAGTGCGCGCAAGCGCATCGGACCACAAGGTGCGGCCATTCTCGTAACGATAGGAAGACAGCTCGCCCGAGGAATAACCGGCGATGACCGTGCCCTGCCCCGCTGCCGGTGCGGCAACGCCGAACACGCCTGCCTGCCCGATCGAGCCCGATTCCATCCACAGCGGCGCGCCATCGGCGACATTGAGCGCGTGGATCTGGTTGTTCTGCGTCATCACGTAGACGGCGTTGAAGGCGACCGTCGGCGCACCGCGCAGCGGACCGGCGGGCTTGACTTTCCAGACCTGCGAGCCGGTATCGGCTTCAAGCGCGGCCACTTCGCCGAAGCCGGTGGCGACATAGACGCGGCCATTGTCATAGCTGACGCCGCCGCCGAATACGGTGTTCTCGCCATCTCCCGAGACCCTGAGGCTGGCCGACCAGAGCTTGGCGCCGTTCGATGCGCTGAAGGCCGAAACCATGCCTTCGGTGTCGATCACATAGACCTTGCCATTGCCGACCACCGGCGCGGCGGCCAGCCGCTGCTTCTTGCCCGAGCCGGAAATGCTGGCCGTCCAGACCCGCGACAGCGAGGGCGACAGGGCGAGGTGGCCATAGGACTTGCTCGCGCTGCCACCGGGCTGAGCCCAGTCGGCGTTGACCTCTTCGGGCGGCAGGATCACCGAAACGCTAGCAAGATCGGGATCGACCCGCGCGCCGGATTCGATACGCGAGAGGATCGGGATTCGCTCTCCGACCGTCGGCGTCTTGGGCCCGCCCTTGCCGCCGAACACACCGCAACCGGCAAGTCCGGCAGCGAGCAGCGCGATCAGCACGACGCGCGTTGAATGCTTGGCACGGATCATTGAAAACTCCCGCAAAACTCTCTTGCCGTCAGGCACCGGTCAAGGCGCGCTCGCCGCC